>MHUZ01000012.1 GCA_001823605.1 Candidatus Yonathbacteria bacterium RIFOXYD1_FULL_52_36 | reverse complement strand
CCGCGCGACTACGTCGCGCGGGGGGATTTCTTTGTTGCCAAGAAGCGCTATCTGGGCTATGCTCTCGGCAGAATACGTTCTCATCCCGTTCTCTTTGAAATTCAAACCCACAGGAGGTTTGCCATGATGCCGCACCGTTCGTATCGTCAGATCGCTTCCCAGCACATTTCACCCGAAGCAGTGAAAGCGCACCTTGCGAGCAAGGTGCAGGGGATTGCTCCCGGTACACTGATCCTTTTTTCGACACACCTCGTTGATAACCAACTCCGGTTTTCGGGAATGAACCACAGCGAGCACGAGGATGTGATCGTCAACGAGAACTATCTCGGTATCGCCGGAGCCAACGGAGAGAATCTCTTGGTTCACCTAAATCCGGGGTCCGTTCTCTCGGGTACGCTTGTTGTCCAGACGAACGTATTTGTCTCCGACCACGAACTTTCCGTGGAACGAAACTCGATCACGGTGCGGCGGTCGTTGCGATGTACGCCACTTGATCAACCAATACCACCCGATCTCTTACCCGGATTATTTTCGGAGAAGAGGGGCGACGTTTACCCGTTCATGATCTTTGTCGGCCAGCAGGCAATCGAGGAATATTTATTGGGACGCCCTGAAGACCTGCGCATTACCGACTTCTATGTGGTAGCCCTGCGCATGCTCGATCTCCCTGAGCCACTCCACAAGCGGCTTCGAGATATCGATCAGCGCAAGATGGAGGAGTTTGTCTTGTCTCTCTATGAACACTGGACGAGATACAAGCCGCAGCAACACAGTCGTGAGTGCGTTGCGGTGATACAAGGGACACTCGCCCGGCTCAACGAGATGCGCGTGAAGGACAAGGGATACCGGGTTGATGTGCCGTCTACGCCGGGACTTTCTCTGGATGTCACCGCGTTCCTTAATGGCATGGAGGAGGTTTTCCCCAAGGAAAAGAAGTAGCACCCAAATCCCCCGCGCGGCGTAGCCGCGCGGGGGATTCTTTTACCCCTAAACACAAGCCAAATAAACAGCGGAGCCCTTAGGCTCCGCTGTCTTTAATTTCTAATCCGGTCGTCTTCTGTCTACTGATTGTCCGGCTGTTCTATTGGCGGTTGTGAGATGAACTGCGGAATGGTTGGCTGGGGTTGGCCGTTTTTTGCAATCCAATTCTGAACAGGGATCTCCCAGAGGGGGAACTGCGGATCGTCGTACGGATTTTGGGGACGGGTAAATGGATCGTCTTTTTTAAGCCAATAGAGGAGCGAGTGTACCTGAGGGTTTTGCGGATCAACCAGGATTCCGCGCGCCATGGCAGGCATGCGCTCATCGGCGCCGTGGATCGGTGGCGTAAAGTCCTCGATAGGGAATTTCTCTATTGCCTTTTCCATCACCGCGCGCCACATCGGGGCAACGATCAAGCCCGCGACCTTCTTTTCCATGGGGGAGTTGTCATTGTTTCCTGCCCATGCACCCAAAACAAGATTGGGGGTGTACCCCACGATCCAGGTGTCGCGGTAGTCGTTGGTGGTACCGGTCTTTGCCGCCACGTCGCGTCCTTCAAAGTAGAGTGACGAGCGCTCTCCGTAGAGCGGGGTGCGCGCAACGTTGTCTGAAAGGATGTCAGAAATAAGGAGTGCAGCGTTTTGATCGAGCACTTCTTCCGCGTGGGGAGCAAACTCCTCGAGGACCTTGCCCTCACGATCTTCAACACGAAGAATAGAAACATACGGATTGCGCACGCCCTCGTTGGCGAATACGCCATACGCACTCGTGAGTTCAAGAAGGGAGACTTCGCCACCGCCGAGCACCAGGGTGAGGCCGTAGCGGGATTTGTCGGTCAAGGTGGTAATACCCATTCTGCGCGCTGTCTCAAGAGAATCCGTAATGCCTGAAAGGTAGAGCATCTTTACCGCAGGAACGTTGATCGACTGTGCAAGAGCGTTCCTGAGCGACATAGGACCGCGGTACTCTCCGTCGTAGTTTTCCGGTGTATAACAGCCACCGCCCGTGAATCCGCAACCGGTATCGAATTGCGTGGGGAGGTCGAAGAGAATCGTCTCGGGACCATAACCTTTTGTGAATCCTGTTGCGTACACGAATGGCTTGAATGCGGATCCAGGCTGACGGCGGGCGAGGGTGATGTTGAAGTTTCCCTCGTTCTCCATGTCAAAGTAGTCTCGCGACCCGACCATGGCGAGAATGTGGCCGTTGTTTGGGTCGATGGCGATCATGCCGGCATTTTTTGCATTGAAGTTCGTCTCGTTCGTTGCGGCGTACTCCGCAATGGTTTCTTCGGCAAGCGACTGGATCTCGTAATTAAGTGACGTAATGACCTTGAGCCCCCCTTCTTCGACCGCCTCCTCTCCATACTTTTCCGCCAAGTACTCCTTTACCCAAATAACGAAGTGCGGTGCTTTGATCCCATATTTTTCTCGCACCAAAAATGTTACCACTTCGGTTTTTGCTGTGTCATGCTCTGCTTGTGTAATGAATCCAACCTCAAGCATGCGGCGAAGCACCAGGTTTTTGCGTGCATCGAGTTCCACGCGGTGGTTCCCGTGAGGCGAGTAGTAGGTGGGTGCCTTGGGAATTGCCGCAAGGTAGGCGCTCTCAGCAAGGGAGAGTTCGTTAGCGCTCTTTCCAAAGAATGAAATACTGGCCTCTTCAACGCCGTACAAATTTCCGCCCCATGGGGTTTCGTTCAAATAGAGAGACAAGATCTCATCTTTCGTGAGTGAGCGCTCGATCTTTACTGCAAGGATCAATTCTTTTACTTTGCGAGATATGGTTTTTTCAGGAGTAAGGAGGGTATTCTTCACCACTTGCTGAGTGATTGTTGACCCTCCCTGGCGATAGCCACCACCGGTGAGGTTGGCAATGAATGCTCGGATGATCGAGGTGGGGCGTACGCCTTCGTGTGAGTAAAATTGATCGTCTTCGATCGCGAGGATCGCGTTGCGCACCGAGAGGGATATTTCCGAGAGGGGGACGTAGGTTCGGCGGATGTTTTCATGGACATCATACAGGAGGATCTTGCCGGTGGTGTCATAGATCTTGGTGGATTCGGCCATTTTGCGCTCATTAAAGGTCGAAAAGTCAGGAATACGCACTGTACTTGCGAGCACGATCAACATTCCTAGGAAAAGGAAGATTCCTGCCATGCCAAAAAGTAAGACCGACCGAAGCATGCTCCGGCGATGCGCCCCTTTAAGGCGTAAAAAACGAGAAAGACGCTTCATAAAACGATTTCGTGTATTCATAAGTGTATAGGGCCCATCATACCACGACAAAACACATACCGTGTGGTACAGTAACAGTATTATGAGTATGCTGAAGCAGAGTAGTGAAGATATTCTTACCCGCGGGGTTGCTGAGGCGATCCGCAAAGAATCACTCGAAGAAAAGCTCGCTTCCGGTAAAAAACTCCGGATCAAGTACGGGATCGATCCCACCAGCCCGTTTATTCACATTGGGCGCGCAGCTGCACTTCTTAAATTGCGTGACCTAGAGGCACTTGGCCACCAGATCGTGTTCATTGTAGGGGATTTTACCGCCGTGATCGGCGATACTTCGGATAAAGATGCCGAGCGCCCGATGCTTTCTTCAGAGGAGGTCGAGCATAACCTTGAAACTTACGTGCGTCAAGCGGGGAAACTCATTGATATTGAAAAAGCAGAGATCCACTACAACAGCTCATGGCTCAGCAAGGTTTCATATACCGAACTATGTGCTCAGGCAAATGAATTTTCTGTATCGGACTTCATTGCGCGGGACAATATTGCGCGCCGTCTTGCCAAGGGCACACGGGTGTCGCTCCGTGAACTGCTCTACCCGCTCATGCAGGGGTATGACAGCGTCCAAGTGCGCGCTGACGTGGAGATCGGAGGAACTGACCAGCGCTTCAATTTGCTCGCAGGGCGGACGCTCCAGGAGCACTACGGCCAACAGCCGCAGGATATTATTATGCTCGACCTCCTCGAGGGGCTTGATGGGCGCAAAATGAGCTCAAGTTGGGGGAATACGATCAATCTTGATGATGAACCTGCTGATATGTACGGCAAAGTGATGAGCCTCCGCGACGAACTCATCATTCCGTATTTTATCCGCGCTACGCGGGTGCCGCTCACTGAAGTTGACGAAGTGACCAGCGCGCTTTCTTCCGGTGCTAACCCAAAGGAGGCAAAGATGCGTCTCGCACGCGCGATCGTTACGCTCTATCACGGAGAAGATGCGGCGCACACCGCCGAAGGGTCGTTCGTAGAGACATTTCAAAAAGGAGGTGTTCCGGAGGATATGCCCGAGACGGCTGTTCCCCAAGAGACACTCCTTGTGGATGCGGTTCTTCAAGCAGGACTGATTCAGTCCAAGACCGAGTGGCGAACGCTTGTTTCCGGTAATGCCGTTTCTTGGATGGAAGGGGAGAGTGTTTCAGACCCGCAAGAAACCGCACATGAAGGAGTGCTCAAGGTCGGCAAGCGCCGATTCTTGCGGATCAAGATCGTGTAACGATACATAATAGAGCATCACAAAAGAAAAGCCCTCAGGGAAATCCCTGAGGGCTTTTCTTTGCGACTACCAAGAGCAGCGACTAGGATTCGTCCCCTCCGAATCCAAACGTGTCTGCCTCCTCCTCTTCTTCCGCGGCAGGATCATCTTCATCTTCGTCGAGGTCATCTTCATCAAACGCTTCATCAAGTTCATCAAGGCTTTCGTCCGTCATTTCGAACTCTTCTTCTCCGTGGTCTTTTTCCTCATCAAAGCTCATACGATCGCAGAAAATAAATTATCCCGATAAAGGTTCCATAGTTGTACCAGAAACATTTTCAAAAAACAACAGAGCTCTGTATAACCTGTGGAAAAACCGTGGATTAGTGGTGGGAAACTCGGCCAACGAGCCCTGCGTGGGCGAAGTGGGTGAGGCCGATCGCGATCGCGTCCATCTCATCATCAAGCTTATTTTCCAAGCTTGTTTTAAGAATTGAGCGCACCATGGTCGCGACCTGCACCTTGTCTGCTTTACCATATCCCGCTACAGCAACCTTTACCTGCATTGGTGTGTATTCATGGACAGGAAGTCCCAAGACCGTTGCTTTGTAGAGAAGCATCCCACGGACTTCAGCGACCTTCGATGCGGTCTTTTCGTTCTTTCCAAAAAAAAGTGTTTCGAGTGCGACGGCTTCGGGGTGATGATTCAAAACGAGCTCATCGATCGCATCACCCAGAAGCTTGAGACGTTCAGGGAAAGGAAGTTTTGCCGATGTTTGCACGCATGCCGAGTATACAAGTTCCTCGCGCCCTTGTTCACGCGACACAATAGCAACTCCCATGCGCTCGAATCCCGGATCTATAGCAAGGATCCTCATACGTCAGGGAAGGTTGCGTTCGTGTACACGTCCTGCACGTCGTCGTTCTCCTCGAGTGCGTCGATAAGGTTTTCGAGTGCGGAAGCATCTTCTGGGGAGAGCGCGAGCTCATTTTGCGGCTCCCACCCATCGGACGTGTGGGTAAACGCCCATGTTGCCGAGCCGGGTGCGGCAAGTGCGGAACCATTCTTCGATAGGATGTGTTTGATATCTTGCGCAGTGCGGTTCTTGTTGTCGGTGAGCCCCTCGACCACGAGTGCTGATCCACCTGGTCCGTATGCTTCGTAGAGGACGGGTTCCATGTTGCCCGCATCACTCCCCAAGCCTTTTTTGACGGCACGCTCAATATTGTCTGCAGGCATGTTTGCCGCTTTTGCTTTTTCGATGA
The DNA here is from genome assembly GCA_001823605.1 of Candidatus Yonathbacteria bacterium RIFOXYD1_FULL_52_36. Classification (GTDB taxonomy): domain Bacteria; phylum Patescibacteriota; class Minisyncoccia; order Phycocordibacterales; family UBA1539_B; genus 2-01-FULL-51-10. The sequence continues at coordinate 26,640 of MHUZ01000012.1, read as the reverse complement.
CTGAACGAAGGGCGGGGTCACTCACATTGCCATTCGACTTCTTTGATTCAAGGGTGATCAAGCGCGCGTATTTGCCGAAGATCTTGCTCTTCTTTGCATCGGTGGCGCCTTTTTGGCGTTTGATCTGTGACCATTTATTGTGTCCGGACATACCATGGAGTATAGCGTATTTTTTTATCTAAAGCGCCACGTTGACATGGAACATATGCACGTGTCAGGATAGCGACAGATTCAACCATGCAAAAAGGAGGTGCGCTGTGATTACTTGTCTCGATCGAGCCGTTACACGTTTTGTGGTTACACCGCTTGCGGTCATGGCGGCGTGGGGGAAGGGAATGAGCAATTTTTCATTTGGCGCCAGATTGCTACTGCTCTCAGTGGTCACCATGTGTCCGTGGGGTGTTTGGGCGGCGGCGCAAGATGGATCTATGCAGCTCCTTGTGATGTTTGTGCTATGGGGTGTGGGAAGCGTGGTTTTGGCGGGATTTGCTGAGTTTGTGGGCGAGTACGCATATCGTCCCGATGCGCATGTGACATACGCACGGAAAACAACAATCTCAAATCAAGCGCTCGTGATCACTCAGGCATATCGCGAAACGTTCCTCGCACGACTATGGAGAGTGCTCCTCACCGTAACACTCATTGCTGTTGGGGTTATGGCGGTGCAAAATCCTGTTTTGGGTGATGCGACCGTACCGTTCTTTGTGCAGTTCGCCGTATTTTGGCTGTTCTGCTACACGCCAACCGTAGAGCGCGCGGTCATCGAGCCGTACCTCTACTTCTAAATACGTACGATCACCCCCCCCCGCACATGTGCGGGGGTTTGTTTTTGGCGCGTTACAGAAGTTTTTCGGTGCGACTCTCAGGAAAGGGGATTCCCAAATGTTCATACGCGCGCTTGGTGGCGACGCGCCCGCGTGGTGTGCGCTCAAGAAGCCCTAATTGCATCAGGTAGGGCTCGTTCACTTCTTCAACTGTTGCCTCATCTTCAGAGAGTGCGGCGGCGATCGTCCCCAGTCCTACCGGGCCGCCGTTGAAATTCTTTATGATCGTACGGAGGATCGCGCGATCAAGCGCAGAGAGCCCTGCCTGATCGATCTCGAGGAGATCAAGCGCTTTTGACACCACGTCGCTCGTCAGTGTGCCACGAGTGACCTGGGCAAAGTCGCGGCACCGTTTTAGAAAATAGTTTGCGGTGCGGGGCGTATAGCGGCTGCGCTGTGCGATCTCGCGCGCCGCCGCATCCTCGATCTCAATACCAAGGATCGTTGCTGAACGTTTCACGATCCGCTCGATCTCTTCCTCGGTGTAGAACTCAAGACGGAAGACACCACCAGAAAAGCGCGAGCGGAGTGGGGATGAAAGAAGCGCAATGCGCGTGGTGGCGGCAATAAGGGTGAATGGCGGGAGCTCGAGCTGGATTGTGCGCGCCGAAGGACCCTTACCGATGATAATATCGAGCGACCCCGACTCCATGGCGGGGTAGAGGACTTCCTCGATCAGTTTATTGAGCCGGTGGATCTCGTCGATGAAAAGTACGTCGCCCGGCGAAAGGTTGGTAAGGATCGACGCAAGGTCGCCCACCTTCTCAATTGCAGGACCGGATGTAGAGCGGATCTGTGAACCCATCTCGCGTGCAATCAAGTGTGAAATAGTTGTTTTGCCGAGCCCGGGGGGACCATAAAAAAGAAGGTGTTCTGCCGGATGGGAGCGCTCTTTTGCGGCAGTGAGGAGGATCTTCAAGTTTTCCTTGATCTTTTCTTGGCCGATGTATTCGTGCCACGCCTCGGGGCGAAGCGTTTGGTCCAAAAATGCCGTTTCTTTGCGGATCTCGGATGGTTTTGGGGACGGTTGAGGATCGAGCATGATTCTTAGTATACGCTAGAAATGGGAGACCGTGGAGGGAGGGTATCGCGCCCCTTTTGGGGAGGGGGTTGACATAATTTTTCTTTTATGCTAAGATACCAATATAAGCGCGTAGGTCAGGAGCTCCTCTCAAAAAAAGAGATGCACCCTCATCATAGGGTGGCAGTTTCTTTTTTCGAAAATTCGGGGAGCACGGCACTGCTTATGGTAGTACGCACATTGAAATCCAGCATATAAACCTCTAAGCGATTAAGTCCTCCCGGGCTTACTGATGTTTTTTGAGGACATTCTGGATGGTTCGCAAGAATCATTCTGGGGTTATCCTTAAAAAGGCCTCTACCTTTTCGTACTTGTATGAAAAGGATCGCTCAGAGGTTTATGTGCTCGATTCAAAAGGCGCTGAGTTGATGATACTGTGCACAGTATCATCAACTCAGCGCCTTTTTCTGTTCTATTTTTAACGTTCGTCCAGATCGATTGTTCGCGACAACTCCTCGAACGACGTCATGCCCGCAAGGATCTTTACGATACCGTCTTCGCGCATATCGAGGATACCCTGGGGGATTGCGGCTTCTTTGATCTCACGCTCGCTAGGGTTTTCGGCGATCAATTTTTCAATGGCCTCATCAATAAGGATCGCTTCGTAAATGCCTACACGGCCTTTGTATCCTGATCCGTTACAGACCACACACCCCTTTGCAATGGAGAGGTTGCCAATTTCGGGCACTGCTCCTTTTTTCTGCATGACACCCTTTAAGATGCGCCCGATCGTGGCACGCTCTTCTTCAGTGGGCGTGCTTTCGGTTTTGCATGAGGAGCAGAGCCGGCGCAAAAGACGCTGTGCGATCGAGACCGAAAGTGCAGAGCCAATAACTTTGGGGTTCACTTTGAGATCAATAAGACGTGGGATCGTACCGGCGGCGTTGTTGGTGTGAAGTGTTGAAAGCACGAGGTGTCCCGTGAGTGATGCGTTGATCGCGATCTGCGCGGTCTCACTATCACGAATTTCTCCAACCATGATAACGTCCGGATCTTGGCGAAGTGCTGCGCGGAGCCCTGAGAGGAACGTGTAGTTGCTCCCTTCGTTCACTTGGGTCTGCGAGATGCCGGCAAGGTGGTATTCGATCGGATCTTCGATGGTAACGACCTTGATCTCAGGCGAGTAGATCTTTCGCAAGAATGCATAGAGTGTCGTGGTTTTTCCGGATCCTGTTGGTCCCGTGGTGAGGATCATGCCGTTCGGTTTGGTGATCTCGCGAAGCAAGATCTCAAGCAGTGTCGGCTCGATACCCAGTTGATCGAGCGTCACCTTGATGGACTCAGGGTTTAAGATACGCATTACGATGCCTTCGCCATACGCAGAAGGAAGGATCGAGGTACGGATCTCGATGTCGACATCGCCCAATTTAATACTGAAACGACCATCTTGGGTGTCGGCAGAAACATTGAGCTTGAGCCCCGAGAGCAATTTTAGGCGGGAAAGCGCAAGCTTGTACGTCTTGTGGTCGATCATCGCAATGTCGTGGAGAACACCGTCAAGACGATAGCGCAGACGTACATTCACTTCTTCCGGCTCAATGTGAATATCGGAAGCCTTGATCGCAATTGCGCCGGCGAGCATCACCTCGAGCACTTTTGAGATGTGGTGCACGTTTTTTTGAGCGAGTGTCTCTTCCAAAAGCGTCTTGATGTCGTCTGCTGTCTTTACGTTTCCTGAAAGGCGTGCGAGTTCTTCGCTCGAAACATCAAGCACTCCTGCGTCGGTACGGGACGTGTTTGAAATATCATGGTAGCGGTCCCACACGCGCTCAAGACTTGCGTGCGATGCCATTGATACGGAAAGGCGATACCCCTGCTCACGCAGACGATCGAGAAGTTCTTTGGTGGCAGCGCCCTCAGGAGAAACAACGGCAACATTCAGTTCCTTTTCTTGTTTGTTCTCGCCGGTTGAAAAGATAGCGACAAGTGCCGCACGCGCTTCGTCTTCCTTGATGAGACCCACCGCTTCTGTTTCGATGGGGACACCCGAGGTGTTGAGATAGGGGATGCCGTACTTGTGTGAGAGAAGCTCGGCAAGACTCTCTTCTTCGCGCAGGCGAATGTCTTTGAGGTCCTGATCTTGCTTGCGGTCGTCGAATTGCGGCATATCGTATGTGCAATTGTATCATGGCACGCGAACGAGCAGTTCATTGACAACTCATCGTTTCTGTTATACAACTATGTCAGATCTGCCGGAGAGGCAGTGCGCCCTCGGGCGCATCATCTACTACATCTTTTTAGGGAATTCCCCCAAAACAAACTTCCCGCATGGCGGGAAAGGAAGGTGTGGTATGAAAACCAACAAAATAGCGGCAGTAATTGCTGCACTGGTCATTGCACTCGGCCCACTTTCTGCGCAAGCAGGAGGGCGAGGTTGGGGCGGTAACGACTGGCGCGGTAATGACCGAGGCGGCAGCGGATACGGCGGCGGTTGTCAAAATTGTGGCAACTACGGCGGCGGTCCGGTGAATCCACCTAACGGTCCTTCGGGTGGTGGTTACGGCGGCGGTTCTGGTCATGGCGGCGGTGGTGGACGCGATTATGGTCGACCACCTCGTTATGACGACAGATGGGGTGGTGGGAATGATCATTATCGGCCCCGTCATCATGGTGGTTACGACCGTGACCGTCCGCGTGGCAATTGGGAAACCAATAGTGGCTACTACCACGAATACTCCCCCGGCCGATACCGGCCAGTCTATGACCCATGGGCACCACGACAAGAGCACTATGGTGGATGGTACTGGTAACAACGCCTCGCGTAGTACATAATAATTGCACATCATTTTCAGTACATAAGGCGTGGGGATCTTGTCCCCACGCCTATTTTTTTGGAAGACGATCAGGTCAAGTGCATGCATGGGGCACTTGACATTTCTATTGATTTGTGATACACTGTACACAGATGAAGGTTCTTGAATGATTTGAAAAAATCCTTGCAAGATAAAGATATTTTACAGTTTTTGGCCAAAATGGCCGAGGAGCGTAGCATGAAAACGTTAAAAGGGTTAATGTTTTTAGTCGTGATGACAGCAGTTCTTAGTGGTTGTGCCACTCCGAATGGCTATCGTGGCGATCCCCGGGGAAGTATCCAAGGGTATACCAATGCCGCAATTGTGGGCGGAATATCCGGCTTGCTCATCGGCGATAGTGGGCGCGCTGCGGGAATTGGCGCGGGTGCGATGATGGCTCTGAATGGGGTTACTCAAAACACCCAGTCAATCAGTCGCGTAGCAAGAGGCGGTGGCGGTCAACAGTACCAAGGTCGGCCGCAGTATCGTGATGACCGTTACTACGACGACAACGGCGACTACTATGATGATGGTTACCGTTGCCGGGAGACTCGTAACTTTGACTGCCAAGAGGTCGCCCCGGGCTACTATCGTCCAAAGTATGACCCATGGCGGCCAGAGGCGCGGTATTATCGCGATTAAGGCCAAAGCAGTCCAAAGGGCGTGAGAGGATCAAACCTCCACGCCCTTTTTATTTGCTTGACAAAATATTATATATATGGTACTATATATACATTATTGATCAGTGCTTGGTCAGCCCAAAACCTCTATATGAATTACACACTTACATTTAAATCATTGATCGCCGCAGTGCTTTTTGCTGCGCTTATTCCGCATGTATCGTTGGCAGAGACAACTGCTACCCTTACTGCAACGACCATGCCCGCAACGAACATCACTGAAACAGGGGCGCAATTGAACGGGTATGCAGCCCTTGCTCCTTGGGAAAAAACCACCGTTTGGTTTGAGTGGGGTGAGACATTGGCGTTCGGCGAGCAAACTCAATCTGAAACATATTGGGATGAATACAACGAGAGCAAAAACCTCACCGGCCTTAAGAAGGGCACACGGTACTACTATCGTATCGCGGTGATCGGCAAGGGTGAGACCCGCTATGGTGAAACGCTCTCATTCACGACAAAGAGTGCGCCGGTAGTAAGCACCGCAACCCAAAACAGCAATACTCCTTCAGCGGTCGGAAGCACGCAAACTGCTACTGCCGCAAAAACATCTTCAACCGCATCATCAAAAACTACGACCACAAAGACGACCGCCGTCTCGACTGACAAAGACGATGACTGCGCCACAACCACCGCAAGTGTGAGTGCCGGCGCACTCACGGCGAATGCCGCACAGAGCGACGGTGGAGTTGGAGGACTTACGATATTTCTGATCCTCGTTGCAATCGCACTTGCCATCGCCGCTGCGTTCATGAACATAAGCGCCGCACATGAAGCTTCACGAAGGAAGCGCGAAGAAGGCGGAATGGTGATCGCATAGCGTTACCAGCGCAGGTAAAAGTCTAATTTTTAGGTATAAAAAAAGTCAGCCCCAAGGGGTTGACTTTTTTTTGTGGAAGTGATATAATACTAATAAATAAGGACTTGCTTCATCAGTTGTTCCCTTTCAATAGGTTTTCATGATTATAGACCGGCGAGGAGCCGGAAGGAGGTCCCATGTTCTTTTACAGGATAGTAGCGCTAGGATTTCTGGCATTGGTGCTCACGGGGTGTGCAACACCGTATGGGTATCATGCTCGCGAGCCGGTAGTCTACAGGAGCACAAACGTTGTTGCTCCTGTGAATGACCGTGCTGTTGCGATCAGTCCCGAAGTACGGGAGCCGGTTCCGATTACACACACCATGCAGGACGATTGTCCGAAAACGAAGGCTCAGCCGTTCGCGCCGTATAAAATGGGGAACCCCTACTCGAAGGCGGAGCTCATTGCTCTGCTGCAAGGTAGCCCCGAAAAGATGGCGCGCTATCGGAATGCGATGTCTCGCACGTTCGGTCGCGAGGTCACCGATGCGATGGTGATCGATGCGATTAACGCCGCGCAGGTCGTAAAGGCTTCGTGGCGCAAGGGTGAGATCTCTACCGACGGCGTGTGTCCAAATGGCGGCTTCAAGGAAATTACCCGCCATCCATACACCCACACTAGTGGGAGCACGGAGGACGCACTACTGTTTGAGGGTGCGTATATTGGATCGCTGTGGTGTCTCAATCCTATTGCCGACTTACGTAGTCGGGATGATGGAATGAGAGAAACCGCACCGGCTCCACGCGTTGAGTACCGTACAGAGGTACAGGTTGTGGAAAGACCGGTGTACATAGACCGTCCGGTCTATGTCGAGAGTGAGCCGGTGTACGACGAGTACTATGGCGGGTTAGATGTTGCCGGTGTTGCGTATGGTGTGGGCGTCGGTTTTAGCGGCGATCGCTATTATTCCGACGATCACAGCATTAACGGGAGCTTTAATGACTATAGCTCTCGGGACAACCGCCGTTACGACAATCGTCGATCTTATGATGATCACCGCAGTTATCGTGACGATCATCGAATCAATGTCGACAACCGTCAATGGAACAATCGTCCTCGCCATCGACCACCGTCTCCTCCACCCCCGTGCCGTAATTGCGGTGGCGGTGGCAGACCGGCAGATCCGCCGACTGGTCCTGATGATTGTGTGGGTAACAACTGCAACAATCCTGGGTATCCGAGGAGTCCACCAACAGGTAGTAGTGAATGCGTCGGTGCGGGGTGTGATTACTTCGGCCATCCGCGCGAAATATCAACTGGGTGGCAGTAGCACCATTTGGCATCGAGCAACGAACTTCACGTTCGTTCGCTCGGTGCTCATTCTTAAGTCTTCAACCCCGTCGTGTTGAAGGTTTAAAGATGAGTAGGCAATTTATTAAGTTTTAGAACTGTCGTATGAAAAAAATTATTAAATCAGTCGGAGCGGTCTTCCTTTCCCTTGCGGTATTTTTCCCGCAGGGTGCATTTGCTGCGTCGCTCAACAACGACCCGCAAGACTTCGCCACGCTTCGTGCCGCGAACTACACACAGAACCCGGGATCGACCACCAGCTGGTCATCTTCGACGTCTGCAAGCGCAGGGCAGGTGGTTGCGCTCAGTGTCTATTATCACAACACCACGGATCCGACCGCACAAAACGTGCGCATCAAACTTTCGCCGCGCACGACCGGAAACGGCACCACGCATTCATTCACCGCGACCGTTTCTGCGGACAATGCATCTTCGGTACACGGAAATGCATCTGTGACACTCTCGAGCTCACAGACGCTCACCTTTATTCCGGGACGCGTGTATTGGTATCCGAACCAGCAGGGAAGCGTTACGTCGCTTCCGCAGGGACAGACCGGTGAAGAACTTTTCACAACCGGGGTCAATATCGGCAACATCGAGTGCGGATGGGCAACGCAAGGTTCGCTCGTCGTACACTTCTTGGTAGGGAATGCTTCATCGGGTGGAACACTTTCCGTAACGACCAATGCTGCCACGAACATCGACACTTACTCCGCGACACTCAATGGACACCTCACGACTGACACCAACAATACGCAGCGTTGGTTCGAGTGGGGGACATCGTCTTCGCTGGGAAGTGAGACGACCCACACCTCGCAGTACTCATCTGGAGCCTTCAGCAAATACCTCTCGGGTCTTGCGCCAAACACGACATATCACTACCGCGCTGTTGCGCAAAACTCGGCCGGTACCATGGCGTACGGCTCGATCATGAGCTTCACTACGACGGGCGGTTCATACAATCAACTTCCGTCAGTTACCACGAATCCAGCCACGAACATTCTTGAAAATTCCGCAACGCTTCGCGGGTACCTTACGACCAACAGCACGAGCGATGTAACGCGCTGGTTCGAGTGGGGGACGTCATACTCTCTCGGCAATCAGACGACACGCTTCAATCAGTCATACGACGGAGAATTCAGTTCGTCTGTATCTGGGTTGGCTCCGAACACCACGTACTACTTCCGCGCAGCCGCGCAAAACTCGGCCGGCACGGTGTATGGCAGTGTTCTTAGTTTCACGACGACAGGCGGAGGTGCAAACCAGGCGCCTGGAGTAACAACGAAGCCAGCAACAAACATCAGTGAGAACTATGCAACGTTGAACGGTTATGTGAATCCGAACGTTTCATACGGCGGATACTCATACAACACAACGCGTTGGTTCGAGTGGGGTACATCGTACAGTTTGGGCAACCAGACAACGCGTATCACGCAAGGATCGTACGCAGGAGACTTCAGTGAAACGATCTCAGGTCTTCAGCCGAACACTACGTACTACTTCCGCGCAGCCGCGCAGAACTCGTACGGTACGGCATACGGAAGTACACTATCCTTCACTACGGGCAGCGGGTATGGACAGGGGACTACCCCGACCGCGATAACGAACCTTGCGACGACCGTCACTCAGACATCAGGCAAGCTCAACGGCTTGGCACTTATCACCGGCAACATTTCAACGAACGCATGGTTCGAGTGGGGTGTAACCTCAGGACTTCTCGGCAACACGACGCCGTCGCGCTACATCGGTACGCAGTCATCGATCGCGTTCTCGGAAACCATCACCGGTCTTGCTCCGAACACCACGTACTACTTCCGCGCTGTTGCGCAGAACTCGTATGGTACGAGTCGCGGATCAGTACTCTCGTTCACGACATCAGGACAGACCGTGATCTATCAGCCGCCGGTTATTGTACAAGAGCCACCGCGCGTCATCACCATTCGTGAGCCGCAGGTCATTGTACGCACCGTAGGAACGGGCGTAACATCACCGATCGAGATCTCGATCATCGGACTCCGCGAACAGGTATTCGTAAATGATTGCATCACGTATGTGATCCGCTACGAGAACAAAGGAAACGTACGTCTCACTGACTCAGTGCTTCGCGTAATGCTTCCGCAAGAAATGCAGTACCTTGGTTCATCACGCGGCAGTTTCTCAACGAAAGAAAATATCCTCACCGTGGTGCTCGGCGAACTTTTGCCGGGAGCAACGGGCGAGGTGACCGTGGAAGCATGTGTGCTTCCCGACACGGCGATTGGCAAAGTGTTGGTGACGAGCGTGGTCCTGGTGTACACCGACACGCGCACGAACACGCAGGGTGATGCGATCGCTTATGCGATCCACACCGTGACCGATGGTCGCGCAAACGCACTCAGCGCAAGTCTCATCGGGCTCGGATTCTTTCCGGACACCGTGATCGAGTGGTTCATCTTGCTCATCCTCATCCTCATCATTGTATTCTTGATCGTCTCGATCCAGAATTCACGACGCAGGATCTATGAGGAGCGTCGCCACTCACAGACGATCCAGTAACTCAAAATTGTTCATAGATTGAACACGAAAAACCCCCGCATAATTGCGGGGGTTTTTCGTGGTAAAATGCAGGGTAAGCCGATCGTATGAAACTCATCTCCAAAAGTATTCAAGAGACTGAAGCGGTCGCTCGCGATCTTCTCTTTGCGCTCGGGCACGCGGGCATCTCGGGTCGTGCCACGGTGCTCGCCCTTCGGGGCAACTTGGGTGCGGGGAAGACTGCACTCACGAAAGCACTCGGTAAACAGCTCGGCGTGAAACGTGCGATCACGAGCCCAACCTTTGTGATCGAGAAGATCTACAAACTGCCGAAGGGAAGCCCGTTCGAACATTTGATTCACATCGACGCGTATCGTCTCGAGGGGAAGCGTGAGCTCGAAGCGATCGGCTGGGACGAGGCGCTTGCACACCACAACAATCTCATCGTGATCGAGTGGCCTGAGCAGGTGCCGGGAAGTCTCCCGCGCCATGCGTTCACCGTGGACCTTGCGTTCGTTAATGACACCACTCGTACGATCACCATTCCCGCAAAATTATCACGCCTATGGCCACCACAAAAAACAAAAAAGAAATAACAACACTGGTGCTCCTCGACGCACACGCGATCATTCATCGCGCGTACCACGCCCTGCCGGAGTTCTCTTCGAGCAAGGGTGAGCCAACGGGAGGACTCTATGGCATCTCCACGATGCTCATGCGCATCATTGCAGAATTGAAGCCCGACCAGATCATCGCGTGCTATGACCTTCCCGGGCCAACGTTTCGGCACGAGGCATATGATGCGTATAAACAAGGCCGTGCCAAGGCGGATGATTCTCTTGTGCACCAGATCAAGCGGAGCCGCGACCTGTTCAGGGCGTTTCACATCCCCGCGTACGAGAGTCCCGGATTTGAGGCCGACGATATTTTAGGGACCATTGTCGAACAAATGAAAGGTCGCCGCGACGTGCGGATCATCATTGCGTCGGGCGACATGGATACGCTCCAGCTCGTTTGGGACGATCGCGTCACTGTGTACACGCTCAAGAAGGGACTCAATGACACCATTCAGTACAACGAGAAGGCGGTCATGGAACGGTTTGGATTTTCACCCGACAAGCTTCCGGACTACAAAGGACTTCGTGGTGATCCATCAGACAACATTATCGGCGTCCCCGGTATTGGAGAGAAGACCGCAACCATACTGATCAAAGAATTTGGCACGATCGAGAAGATGTATCAGGCACTCAAAAAAAGTGACGAGCGTTTCAAAACCGCGGGCATTACCCCGCGCGTGATCGAGATCTTGCGTACCCACGAAGAGGATGCACTCTTCTCGAAAACATTGGCGACAATCCGCCGCGATGCGCCGATTGAGTTCGTCATGCCGGAAGGGACATGGCAAAAACGATTCGTCCCCGAGGACCTCGAAACACTCTTTGCAGAGCTCGAGTTCAAAGGACTTCGTGCGCGCGTACACGCACTGGTAGGGAGTACGACATCAAACACGGAAGCGACAGAAGATGCGCCCGAGCCCCCGGCAGAAGAAGTGGTATCTCCGGAAGATCTCCATCGCGCACAGATCGCACTCTGGTTGCTCAACTCTGACATGACGAATGTATCGGCAGAGGATATTCGCGCGTTCACCAAAACAACGACACTTCCGGATGCGATCGAGGCCTTGGAAAAAGAGATCACTCGCACGGGGCTCACTAACGTGTATAAAGAGATCGAGCTTCCGCTCATTCCGATCCTCGCTGCTGCACATACGCAGGGGATAAAAGTTAACGTGCAACAGTTAAGCGATCTCTCAAAAAAACTCCACCAAGAGCGCACCGAGATCGAGCGCACCATCTGGAAACTTGCCGGTCAAGAATTTAATATCAGTTCTCCAAAACAGCTGGGCGAAATTCTTTTTGATGTGATGCACATCTCTACGAAGGGGCTCAAAAAGACTGCCGGTGGTGCACGGTCAACACGCGAGTCGGAACTCGCAAAACTTAAAGGCGCGCATCCGATCATTGAAGCGATCTTGAGCTACCGCGAATTGCAAAAGTTGCTCTCGACGTACATCGACACGATCCCGAACATGCTGGGGGAGGGTGGTAGGTTGCGCACGACGCTCAATCAGACCGGCACCACGACCGGGCGCATGTCATCAACAAATCCGAACTTGCAGAACATCCCCGCACGAGGCGATATGGGAGTGGAGATCAGGCGCGCATTTGTCGCAGAAGCGGGACACACGTTCGCCGCGTTCGACTACTCACAGATCGAGATCCGCGTGCTCGCAGTGCTTGCGGAGGACCCGGAGCTCATCCGCATTTTCAACGAAGGGAAAGACGTGCATGCATCGGTCGCTGCGCACGTGTTCGGCATTGAGGAGTCCGAGGTGACGAAAGACATGCGACGCAAAGCCAAGGTCATCAACTTCGGCATCATCTACGGCATGGGCGTGAATGCGCTCCGCGAGAACCTCGGTGGCACGCGCGAAGAAGCGCAGCAGTTTTACGATACCTATTTTAAAAAGTTTCCGGCGATCGCAGAATACTTTGAGCATGTTATCCGTGATGCGAAGAAGAAGGGATACACGGAGACATACTTCGGCCGTCGGCGCTCATTCGAGCAGATCCGCTCAAACATTCCGTATATCCGCGCCGGCGCAGAACGCATGGCGATGAATGCTCCGGTGCAGGGGACTGCCGCAGACCTCATCAAGATCGCTATGAAGAAGGCGCATGAGGCACTCGCAAAAAAAGATCTTCTGGGCAGTGCACACCTCCTCCTTCAGATCCACGACGAACTTGTGTATGAGATCGAAGACGCGACGCTTCATGTCGCACTGCCGATCATTAAAGAGGCGATGGAGTCTGCGGTTGAATTTCCGATACCGCTTTCAGTGAATGCATCAACAGGACCGACGTGGGGTGATCTCAAGAGCGTCGAGTAAAAAAAAGAAACCCCGCTCGTGTGAGGAGCGGGGGGGTCTCATAAGGTGGATTATGAGAAGTGTTGTTCGAGTGCCCGAGAGATGCGACACTCGGCCTCTTCGGGTGAATCACCGCCACGGCTTACGATATGTGCGCCATCGCGATATGCATCGAAGAAGTAGGGGTTGTGACGATTGTCGGGCTCAATGCGGTTCTCGAAGATGGTCTCGGGGAATTTTTTCTGGAGTCTTTCGAGTGATTGATCCACTCTACTCAACTCGTCACTGCTTATACGTGGATCATATATGATCACACTATGTATGATTGCATTGGGGGATACACCTTCCACGGAATTACTCCTTTTGTTCTGTTGGTCCAGACTATTTGTATAACATAAATCATATTTTGTCAAACACACCATCGCCACGTACAATACGGGAATGTTATATGTTTTCTCCGGTGATGATACGTCGCGCATCTATCAAGAATCTCGAGCGGTCGTCACACGAGCGCTCGAAGGAGGTGCGCATCTCCATGAAGTGAAGGGTGCGCGGACAGTGGGTGAGTATGAGGATCTTGCGGCAGGAGACTCACTCTTTGGGACCACGCGCGTGTTCGTGCTCGAAGAGGCACTCGAGTCAACAGAAGGGAAAGAGGCATTCATTGAAACTGCGCGCATGCTCGCCACATCCCCGCACCTCTTTGTATTTCGAACGGGAAAGCTTACCAAAGACAAAGATGTTGTGCAGAGCATTAAAACAGCAGAGGGGAAGTTTTGGGAGATCGTCCTCCCTGAGAAGCGCAATCAATCGGGATTTAACATTTTTGCATTGGCGGATGCGTTCGGAGAACGAGACAAAAAGAAAGCATGGATCCTGTTGACCGAGGCATTTAAGGAGGGCGTCTCAGCGGAAGAAGTACACGGGACGATCTTTTGGATGGTAAAGAATATGGCGCTCGTAAAACAGGTGGGTGGAGCAGGGGATACGGGGCTTTCGCCGTTCGTACTCACCAAGACAACGCGATTTGCCGGACGGTTTTCAGGAGAAGAGCTTTCGGCGATCCTCGATCAATTAGTGACGATGTATCACGATGCGCACCGTGGTCTCTCTGATCTTGAATCAGACCTTGAACGTTTAGTGCTCACGGCGCTCGCAAAGTAGCATGCAAAAAAAAGACCACCCGAGGATGGTCTTTTTATATGAGGAGGGCACTAAGCCCATGAAACAGCAATTGTGGAATGAAGGTTTTTTTGTGAGTAGTAGGTCCGATCTAGGTGGACAGGCCTGACAGAAAAACTTTCATCACGATCGTTCTGTGTTCATTATAGCGTTCTCTAAAAAGCACGCAACACCATCCTGTGGATAACTTTCAGAGCCCAACTCGCTCCATTGTTAAATACGCAGTTTTGTGGTAAAAATGTGTGGTAAAAAGATGGAAAGCATATCCGCCCGTAGCTCAGTCGGTAGAGCAGTTGCCTTTTAAGCAAACGGTCGTAGGTTCGATTCCTACCGGGCGGACTATTGAGTGAAACGAAATAAGCCGTTCGGTAGGAATCGAACGGGAAGGGGTCGGGAAACGGTAGTTTCCCGTGGAGGAAGGATTGGGAAAACCGTGGGTTTCCCAGGAGTTCGATAGCGCAGCGTCCTACCGGGCGGACATGAATAACAAAACCCCGAGGTGAGAACATCGGGGTTTTGTTTGAAAAGATTTAAAACGGCAGGTCAATGGCAAAGGCACCAGGACCAAAGAATACAAGAAGAAGTGAAACAAGCGCGAGGAATGCATACATCACCCGAATATTTATGGGCGCCTCTGTTTTGCGCGGGGCGTGGAATGCAATGATACCCCAAATGATCCCTGCAAGAATCGCAGCGATTTGCGTGTAGATACCCACCGCGAGTGCGAGTCCGACGATGCTTGCGGATCCCCCAAGTAAACGCGCGTCGCTTTGTGGGGTTTTTGCCCATGTGAGCATGCGCGAACCGACAGAAAGAACGAGAAGTCCCAGTCCAATACGCAGTATGCCGACCGCGAGGAATTCGTAGTCGAAGAGTGAAGGGAAGATGCTTACTATTCCAATATCCATACAGACATCCTACCAAAGATAGCGCTTCTGCGCTATGATGCGCGCACATGCCGACCAATACCGCAAAGAATAGGACCCGTGAAGTAGTACTCATCCTTCACGACATAAGAAGCGCTTATAATGTCGGATCAATATTTCGTACGGCAGATGGCGCAGGAGTAGCAAAGATATTTTGTGCAGGATATACTCCGGCACCAAAAAATGTGTTCGGAAAAATTCAGAACGATATTCGCAAAACAGCACTTGGGGCAGAGGAAACGGTTCCCTGGGAAACAAGAAAGAATACCCCCACGCTCATCAGGCGATTACAAAAGGATGGGTATCAGGTGATCGCGATCGAGCAGGATCCGAAAGCGGTTCCCTACACAAAAGTCACCATTTCAAAAAAAGTTGCGTTTGTCCTCGGGAACGAGACAGGGGGGATATCAAAATCGATACTCAAGCTCGTGGATGGTATCGCGGAAATCCCCATGAAAGGGAGCAAAGAATCACTCAATGTTTCGGTCGCTGCTGGCGTCGCACTCTTTCGGATGCTTGGATGCTAATGCCCTAAAAGTTTCTTGAGCTCTTCACGCACCACAGTTGCGTCATCCCATGGTGTGCGCGCACCGTTTGCTTCCATGATGTACGGGTCAGTTCCTTTGCCGGTGATGTACACGGCATCTCCTGTGTGTGCACGCTTCAGTGCTTCACGAATTGCCTCGCGCCGGTCCATGATAATGTGGCACGGTTTTGTAGTGACACCTTCCTTTACAGCATTCACGATCTGCATAGGGTCTTCGTCGTAGGGATCTTCGTTAGTGAGAATGATCTCGGCGCAGTGCTTGTCGGCAACCGCCCCCATCTCTTTTCGTTTCCATTGATCACGACCCCCGCCGGTTGATCCAAGGACGCAGATCTTGCGTGCATTGCGATGTGCTCCGTAGGCATTCTCTAGGGAGTCGGCTGTGTGCGCGTAATCAACGATCACTGAAAACGGTTGCCCGGCATCCACGTACTCCATACGTCCGCGGACAAGAGTGATACGTGCAAGCGACTCAGCCATCAATGGTCCGGGGATCGCGAGTGTTTTGCCAAGATTGAGCGCAGCGAGTGCATTGCGTACATTGAACTCGCCGGGGATCGAAAGGGTGATCGGTGTATTGTCGAATGAAAAAGAACTGCCGCGTTCGGTGAGAGAAAGATTCTCGGCTTGCTTGATCGAGAAGGGAACTTTTTCCGCACGCGCTACGGTGAAAAAATCCTGTGCGTGCGCGTCATCGCTGTTGGCGACGATGATGCGATGGGGTTTCTTTGAGTGCGCAAGCGTGCGCGCAATCGCAAGTTTTGCGGCAAGGTAGTTTTCAAATGAACCATGCGACTCGATGTGCTCGGGGGAGATGTTTAAAAATACGACCGCATCAACAGAGAGAAATTTTTGGCGGAACTGTTTGGCGCCTTCAGATGTCATCTCGATTACGGCATGGGTGCAACCGGCACGGACCGCATCGCGAAGAAACCGTTGCAGGAACCAACGCCCCCGAATGGTCATTTTGTAGGGATTCGGTTTTGATGTTTCGCCGATCTTGAAACGCAGTGTCCCCGCAAGGGCGGTCTTCTTTCCGGATCCTTCAAGAACGGCATTCACGAGTTCTGCAGTCGTGGTCTTTCCTTTGGTGCCTGTTATGAGTACCACGAAGAGTTTACGGGAAGGGAAACCGTACGCGAGTGCTCCAGAGAGCGCGAGCAGGTAGTGGTAGATCGGCTGTGCCGCCGTGAATAGTGTGCGAGGAATGATACGGCGCCCGATGCGAAGGATTGATTCGAGAGACATAGTGAATGGTGGATTATGACCGACCGCCGAGCATTTTGAGCGCCTCTTTCAGTCGCGCGTTCGTGTCTTTGATCTCGGGGTGTACTTGTGCGAGCGTGTCACGGGCTTCACGCGCGGAGTACCCCAGTGCTTCAAGCGCCTCAATGGCGTCGAGCTCTTGCTTGGTGGTCAGGTCGCCTTCGGCGCCAGGACGATACCCAAGCGTCTCTTTGAGTTCGAGCACGATCTTCTCGGCGGTTTTTCTTCCGATGCCGGAGACTTTGGTGAGGTAGGTGGTGTCGCCCGAGGCGATCGCCTTACGAAGTGTCTCAACGGGCGCCATGCCAATGATCGAGAGTGCTGACTTCGGGCCGACGCCCGAGATACTGATCAGGCGTTCAAAGAGATCAAGTTCGCTTCGGTTCGCAAATCCGTAGAGATCGAGCGCATCCTCGCGGACGACGGTGTGTATCCAGAGTGATAGCGACCCTTCATCCTCGCGGGGGAGGGTGCGCAAGCATTCCAAGGTAATGAAGACTTTGTAGCCGACTCCGCCGGTGTCGATAATGACAAAACGGTCGCCTTTGAACGATACAGCACCTGAGATTTTTCCGATCATGGCTCCATCATACACCACTCTCCCCACTCTTGCATTTTGGGGCGGGATTCCGTATAGTACGGCAATGCCAATCATCAAATCAGCAAAAAAGGCGCTCCGCTCCTCTGCCCGAAAGAAGGTCTTTAACGACCGTCGCAAGAAGGTAATGAAGGAAGCGGTAAAAGATGTAAGCAAAGCTGTTTCCGCGAAAGCAAGAACCGAAGCGGAAAAATTGCTCCCGCTTGCATACAAAGCCCTCGATAAGGCCGTAAAGCGCGGTGTTATCAAAAAGAATGCTGCTGCTCGCAAGAAGTCACGTCTTGTGCGCCTCATCAAAAAAACTGCGTAAGATCCTGTTGGATATACGCTAGAAAATACCGGGTCGCCCTCGGTATTTTTTTGTGCTACCATTGAAATACCCCAGCACCCATGAGGTGTTGGGGCAACCAATTCCTATGAATATCATTACATTAGAAGACGCACGAAAGCTCATTGAGGAAGCTGCGACAACGATCATTGACGTACGCACTCCGGAAGAATATGGCGAAGCGCATTTGGAGCGCGCGATCAATATCGATATTTCGACACCGGATTTTCTCGAGAAGATCGAATCTCTCGACAAGAGTCACCCGTATGTCGTGTACTGTGCGACTGGCGGACGCTCGGCACGCGCAGTGGCAGAAATGGAGCAACGTGAGTTTACCGCAGTCTACAATCTCATGGGCGGGATCTCCGGCTGGATCCGCGGAGGACTTCCTATCGAACAAAACGCATAGCCAACAAAAAAACCGCGCTCCATAGAGCGCGGTTTTTTTGTTTAATGCTAACCACAATTTTTAACGCGGTGCACCCGTTGACTGATCAAGTACCGTGCGCTGTGCCTGCTCGAGAACTTCGATGAGCGGCGTTGCGGGGTCGGGACGAATGACCGTAACAGGTTCGTTGAATGCACTGAAGATCTCTGAAAAACGGAAGGTGAATTCAACTGATAACGGAGTGCTCTCAGGCCGGAGTCCGTTAGATGCTTCTCTTTGTTCTATCCCGGAAACCACCACCTCGTATTTTCGGAGCATATGAGATTCTTTGCCCACCCAGAATGTTACTGCCAAGGCAAGATCTTTAGCTGTTGTGTTGTTGCGCAGTTCTGCGATAGATCTTTCAATGGCGGTACGCTCCACCTCCGGCCGAGTTTTTGCGCCTTCTTCGGCGAGAGCGATCCATGCCTCCTTGGTACCGCTCACGAAGTAGGAGCGGGTGCTCTCATCTCCAATGATCGTTTCACCGGTTTCCTTGAGGGAGAACCCGGCAATAGGGCTTTCGGGTTTGGTGAGTGCAAGAAAATCCGTAAGGGTCTGCGATAGGCTCATGTATCGGTTTTTGAACGTGAGCGTTTCAGTAAGCCATGCACGTGTCTCAGTGACATCGTCTTCTGATGCACCAAGCGCGCGCAAGCCGTCGGGAAATTTTTGCGCATCGATCGAGAACCATCTGCCACGGATATATGCAGCGAAGTCGGCATCAATGGCGGCAACGAATGCAGGAAGGTCTTTTATGCGGATAAAAAAAGTTTTCTCCAAGAGTGTAGCCTCGAGATCTCCTGAAGCACTCACGCCGCCGAAGTTTCCTGTAAGTGTTGCCGTCGCGTGCATTTTTGGATTTGCCGTATCGCGAAGGTCTTCCTCTGAGCGCGCGTTAAGCGAGAATGAAGCGGTCATTGGCTGTGCCGATGAATACTGCCCGGTTTCTTTGGCGGATACTCCCATAAAGATGTCACTTACATACGTATGCGTTGAAGAGGCGTTGTCTTCGGCGCGCGAAAGCATTGCACCTGGTGTTTGTGCATAGATCGCATAGGCGACGTATGCACCACCGAGTATGATGAGCCCGAGCACAAGGAGTGTAACAATGAGTGCAGTGCGCTTGTGGGGGGCACGAGTTTCTGGTGGCGTAGCGTCGATGGGGTTTTCATTTTGAATGATGGGCTCACGTACGGCAGGAGGGGAAGATTCTGTTGTCGGAGAGAGGTTGTTTGATGTCGTTGCGGTAGCAGGGGTGACACTTGCCGCAATGCGATCTGCACGACCGGAATCAAACGCGGCGTTCATCGCGGAGAGCGCTTGGGTGATATCGGCCTCAGCCCAGCCGCTTTCGGCAAGCGCTTTGCGGATCTGTTCCGGGGTCATACCGGCATTTTGTGCCTGGCGAATGTACTCGATGAGTTCTTGGGTAAGCATAAAGGTTTAAGAATTAATGTCCGCCGCCTGAAGAGATCTCTCCGTCGAATACCGAAAGGTCAGGATCGCCGGTGACTTTGAGATTTCCATATGCTCCACGATCAAGGCGGGCGAGTGCGTGATCAACGAAAATAAATGTTCCGGGAACCTGGAGTGCAAAGTCGACGATCGTCGCTCCTCCTGCTGGGACGAGCGTGGTCTGCACGTTCTGGTGCGGTGCGGAGCCGATCGCTCCTTCGGGGAAGACGCGATCGAATATCTCGCCAATGGCGTGGAACGATGAGATGAGATTCACGCCACCATTGCCAACATACACGCGTACCGTCTCACCAGTTTTCGCTTCCATCTTACCTACAGCGCCACCGATCTTGCCGTTGAAGACGATGTACTCCGGCTTTCCGTCGAGGAACTTCTGAGCGTCCATTACCTGAAGTCCTTTTGTGCCGATGGTGCCCTTGGGGTAGAACTCCCCCTGCATCACATAGAATTCTTTGTCGACGGCGGGAAGATCAGCGATATTTTTTGGCTGAACGAGGATGAGCCCATACATGCCGTGTGCCATATGATTGCCGACATTTGGGTGCGCACAGTGATAAACATAGAGTCCGGGGTTGAGGGCTTTGAAGGTGAATGTTTTTGATTCTCCCGGTGCGACGTTTGTTGCAACAGCACCGCCACCGGGACCGGTTACGGCGTGGAGGTCAATATTGTGGCGATGAATACTTGTCGGATCGTTCTTGAGTGTGAAGTGTACGGTATCGCCTTCAAGAATGCGGACGAACGGTCCGGGAACTCGTCCATCGTAGGTCCAGTAGTTCATCACGACACCCGGCGCCATTTCAGCAATGACTTCTTTTGCAGTCATGGTGATCTCTACGGTTTCGTTCTCGGTGCGCGTGATGGGCGGAGGAATGTCGTTAGGGTCGCGTGCGATGTCGGGAATGCGTTCGAACTGATCAAGCTTACTGAAAAAAGTGTAGACGTTCTTGAGAGGAAGCGCAGGAGAGTCTGCGGGACCATAGGTTGTGAGCCCAAAGGGGTACTGGAGCTGGTTGGGGAAGGCGCGCGGAGCGTAGAGGAACAAGAAGATGCCAAAGAAAAGAACGAACAAGAGGATCGCGGTTTTTCTGGAATGAAGCTTGCGGAGGACGATGTACGTAAATACTGCTCCGGCAAGGAGCGCGATAAAGAGTCCGAAGCCCTGCAGGAGTACGTACTTGATGAGGTAAAAGAATCCGTCCATAAAAAGATCTGCTACACGCGCGAGTAATGACTCTAGTATATAGAAGAATTTGGGAAATGGGGGAGATGGGGAGGGGAAAACTTTTTTGGGGAGGGTGGGGGAGGGAATCTCTCCGTACCGGAGCAGTACAGGTTTCCCATTTTTTCGGATGAGTACATCCTAAAAAATAAGGGAGAACCTTTTCGATTCCTGCACGCACCTGAAGCAGTTCAGGTGCTCTCGGGGACAGGCAAAAAGAAAACTCACGAACATTCGTGAGTTTTCTTTTTGCCTGTCCCCTCGGCAGGAATCGAACCTGCATCACCTCCTTCGGAGGGAGGTATCCTATCCATTGAACGACGAGGGGATACGAACACAAAGGAATCGGTCACGAGTTACTAAGTGTTCTTATTCCGATTACGGAACTGTGAGCACTAAGTACTCGCGACCCCGCCTCGGCGACAAGCACTCGCTTCACTCGTCTTGTATACCGCCTCCGGCCTTCGATTCCTGCCGAGGGCGACAAAAATATAGTCGCCCGATGCTCCGCATCACCCTCCTTATTTTTGTGCCCTCGGCAGGAATCGAACCTGCATCGCAAGCTCCGCAAGCTAGCATCCTATCCATTGAACGACGAGGGCATTTCTTAAGCGCCTGACATAAATATCAGACGCTTTCGGTGGCGATACTGTACCACATATTTTCTAGAATCCCAAGCGGTCCATCAGCCGGTGGGGAAATGGCTCGACCATCTTCTCTTCTTCGAGAAATTCAAGCAGGAGCTCTCGTACCGATTCAGGATTCACCTCATCGCAAAGCGGCGTGATGATATAGGGTACCAGTGTTTGCCGTGAGATGAGCATGAGCTTCGGCTGTGGACCATCGGTCACCCAGAATGACTTGAGGGAGAGGAATGGATAGAGTGTGTGGTCTATGTTAATCCCGCGTTCACGGATCGCCACGGTAACGATCGGCGGTTGCTTTGATCCGTAGAGTGCCAGCGTAAATGCGCCGATCAAAATGAGTGCAGAAAAGAGGTAGTTTTCAAAAAAGAATGCTGCGATCGCGCCGGAAATGGCAATGATGCAGAGCGCCCAATACCAATCGGCGGTTTTGGGTCGATACTCGTATGCCGGCGTTTTCCATTCGATCAATACGTCTCTCGGTTGCATGAGGATATTGTAGCACGCGCACCGATTATGTTTGGGAACAGGCGCTCCAGAGTCCGCGTGCGTTGGTGCGTGCTTGGCGTTCCGCCTCGCGCAATTCTTCTTGGCGAGAAATATCCGGCGGATAACTCGCCGAGTGTGCAAAACCATTTTGCACAAGTACTCCGTTCACAAAGGTGTCGCCCACGAATACATACCGAAGTAGGCGACCGTACTTGTCGCGATTGCTCACATCGCGCACCAAGGTGACGCGTTTCCCGAGCACCAATTGCTCGTTCTGATTTTTTGCTTCCTCTCCAAAGCATTCAAGATCCTGATTTCCGTGGTGAAGCTCTGGTGTGTCGATGCCGATGTAGCGTACGCGCTCACCGCCCTCGATCTCGATCGTATCGCCGTCGATCACGCGCACCACGAGCGCTTCGGTTGTGGTGGCAGTTTCACGGGAGAGTTCGAGAGCATTCCCTCGATCTTCCGCAGCGGGGAGTTTTTCCGGGGTGGCGCCGAGCAGGTTCATCAGTAGTACGAGCGTGAACAGCACTGCCCAGAATATGCGTCTTTGGGTGATCATGGCAAGAAAAGTCTACCACAAGAAGTCTCATGAAAATTGCGGATATTTCTACACAGGGTGATTCACCGACAGTTCACCACTCAAGGAGTATAGTGAACGCTTACATTTTTCTGCGACCCGTGAACCTGTTTTTTGTTTAGGTAGGGACACAGAAATATGGGCATAAGAATTTATTTCGGCTAGCGAGGATCGCGTGGATGAGTGCCCTCGTACACAGCGTCCGAGCGAAGACGAACTATAGGTTCAACACCTCGTCAGCTTGCTGCGAGGAACCTTTATTACATAATTTAAAAGCATATGAATACACTAATGAACACCCCAACAATGGGCACTCCATTGCGGGCACGCGCCGCGGGAATTCTCGCGGTAGGAATTCTTGAGGCTTTGTTTTTGGGCGGACTATTACTTGTTCAGGCGGATCGAGCGAATGCGCAGACAGCGACAACATCGCCGGTCGTGTCGAGTATCGTTGCAACAAGCACGACCCCGACCACGGCAAACATTACGTGGATGACGGACATTGGTGCGACATCGCAAGTGGCATACGGTACGACCACGGCGTATGGAACGTGGTCTGCATATAATCCGGCGACCACCACAAGCCATATGGCGACGCTCTCGGGGCTTGTTGCTAACACGCTCTACCACTTCCAGGTGCGTTCTGCCGGCACATCAACCGCGACCACGACATCTGCAGACCAGACCTTTACGACCATGGCGTCTACCACCACCGACACCACTGCGCCCGTGATCTCAGCACTTACGGCAAGTGCCACGACCACCAGCGCGACGATCTCGTGGATGACCAATGAGCCAACTACGATGCAGGTCTCGTATGGCACCACCTCTGCATACACCGCATCGAGCACGCTCGACAGCACGCTCATGACCAGTCACACGGTCATGCTCTCGGGCCTGTCGCCCAACACGACGTACCACTTCCAAGCACGATCTGCTGACGCAGTAGGGAATACGGCGACGTCAACCGATCAAATGTTCATGACCACGACGAGCACGAGTACTGACGCCACAGCGCCAACGATTTCGTCGATCGCTGCAATGGCATCAACGACGGGAGCAACGATCTCATGGATGACCAATGAACCGACTACGATGCAAGTGCGGTATGGCACCACCTCTACATACACCGCATCAAGCACGCTCGACAGCACGCTCATGACCAGTCACTCGACCGCACTCTCGGGTCTTGCATCAAACACGACGTACCATTTTCAGGTACTGTCCGCTGATGCGGCAGGGAACATGGCGACATCGACCGATCAGACATTCATGACGACAAGTACTGCAACCACGACACCTGACCTTGCGGCGATTCAGGCAGAGATCAATCGGTTGTGGCAAAAGATTGCCGAACTGATGGTGCTCATCCAGCAACTCATTGCAAATGGCGGAGGAGGTGGAGGGGGTAATAATAACGGCGGCTCCGTATATCCGCCCTACACTCCTACATCACCCGCAGCCATCGATCAAAATGGCGAGACCGTTGAGGCGGGGAGAAGCATCAACTTCTTGGGCCACAACTTTGGCCGTGAGGAAAATGTAACGGTTGCGAGCGGCGGTGTGACGCTTAAGACCGTGCACGCCGATGGTGGTGGCAACTTCTCGACGGGATCAATGTCCGTATCAAATACCCCGGGAACATACACGTACACGTTCACCGGAGCAGGGAGCGGACGCAGCGCCTCGGCAACGATCACGGTGACACCAGAGGATTAAGAGCGCCCTGCAATTGAATAGGCACGATATCAAATCCCCACGATTGCAATGGTTTTGGTGAGAAGGGTGATGTAGATTGTTATCAGCTAAATAAAAATATGAAAACATTCATAGTGCTCTACATGGCCCCGATCGCGGAATTCGAAAAAATGATGGCATCGACGGATAGGGAGGAGATGGAAAAAGGCATGGATGAGTGGAACAAATGGATGGAGATCCACAAGAAGCATTTCGTTGATCCCGGTATGGCGCTCGGCTCGACGAAGCGGGTCATGAAAAACAGCGTGGCGAATGCGAAGAATGATGTAGGCGGGTACTCGATTGTGCAAGCTGAGACAGCAGATGCGGCGGCGGAAATATTTCGCGACTCGCCGCACTTCGACATCCCCGGCGCATGGATCGACATTGTTGAACGTGTTGATATGTCGACGGTGTAGCGGACACTGTCGGATGCAAGAAAAATAGCGAGGAGAGATTTCCTCGCTATTTGTTTGCCTGCTCATAAACCTAGGTGCGGAATCGCCCAGCGCCTGTCCATGGGTCGGCGGTCTCTAAAGGATGATCAAACCAGAGGCGTGCGCTCGCTACATCGCACATGTGGGCAACACACGCAAGCGGCCCCATGACGCGATGACGATTTGTGTAATCGCCCAATTCACCCTCGGCGTACCGCATGCCGTTTTCTTGCTCGGTTGTGAACACAACACCATATTCCGCGAGCTTCGCCATACGGAAACGCTGGTGTTCCTCCTTGTTCTGCATGGCCGCCTTGTGATGAAGTTGCCCATCTTCGCGAAGCTCGTACTTCCACGGCTTTTCAATGTCGTGGAAGTACACAACGAGCAACAAGTCCGAGATCGAGAACGGCAAAGGACGAATAGAGTCCAGTCGTTCATACAAGACGATCGCGATGTTCATGATCTCTTGCACATGGTCGAAGTAGCCGCCGGGCCAGTTCTGATGGTTGTTGGTGGATCCTTGAACCGTTTGGAACAGCTTACGGTTGTCATTGAGGATGCGTATGCAGGCGTGACGGTTCGATTCTTCGACCATCCCAAGCATTTCTTCTACGGTAAGGTATTTTGGTTTCACGAGCGATCTCCGTGGCAGAAAGAACTTTCTTCAATGTAGTGGATTTCCAAGAAAAAGCAAACCCTCGCTCGAACTTCTATGATGAATGAAACAATTTGCTTCTTAATAAGCTATGCTAAAAAGGACCCGAATTCATATGGAGGTCGGACCTTCGCAGCCGTTAGTTATCTTGAGAAAATATGCATTGCGAATTTTCATAAGGCCAACCGTAAGTGAGATCGATGCCACAGTAAACAAAACTATAAAACCTTCCTCGTTGTTAATCTCATGTATATCTAAAAACAATGGCAGCAAAGCAGTCACTCCCATCATAACCAAACTCACAAAAAACTTTACCTGAATTGATGAAATCAAAACCTTGTACACGTCACCCCCTTCAACAATCTGAGCCACTTCATAATTCGCCCGGAAAGAAGGAAACCATGTTGCCCAAGGGCGTCCGAGAACCAAATATCCAGGATCAGATACTCTGTTGAGAATTTTTCGGTGATACATTTTTGCAAATAATATATTTATCATCCCGGCAGCGCACCAACCCAGAAAAATGGATGCAATGGTCATGAAAAATATGGCACTTCCTCCTACTTGTGATAAAACAGCCAGAATCACAACGAGGGACGAGCCGGGGAAGAAACTCCCCACAACATAAAGACCCTCAATGAAAATAGATAAAAATGCCACTCCGTAAACGTATGCTCCACTTACGGTAGACATGTATGCCACTAGTTCCTCCACACCAGGAAGCGTTTTGTGCACAGAGGCTAGAGCTCCGTATGTAAAGAGCGAAGCAGAAGAGAGTAACCAAACAAAACCAGAGTATTTATTTACGATATTTTTACGTACAGACATAATTTCAAGACCAGCACCGACTTTGTAAAGGTGTTACGAGCGAATGTTTTATTTTTGTGGACGATTTGTCTATGGTGGTTACATTCTAACAAAGTGCGGATAATAATCACAAAAGTACACAAAGAATCTCCGCACGATCATACGTACGCCGTACGAGGGTTCGGGGAATTAGTGAGAGTGATCAAGAGCAGAAAGTAAAAACCACCGCGGCTTTAGCCGTGGCGGTTTTTGTGGGCGAGGGTCTTATGTATACGTCTTTGTGAAGGCGTCGGCGTCGATCAGATAGGGCTCATTTTCCATGTTTGAGCCGTCTTCGTCG
>MHUZ01000011.1 GCA_001823605.1 Candidatus Yonathbacteria bacterium RIFOXYD1_FULL_52_36 | reverse complement strand
ACCGTGGGCTGGGGATGGAAGGAAAGACACCCTTAGAGAAGCTCCGGGAGTGTGCGTGTGTAAACTTGACGCTGCAATGCTACAAAATTTGACAAACTATAAAAACCTGCTACAATAACTTCGATTGGTAGGACTCCTGCCAGGTGAGGTTCCTTTTAAAGTTCTTGCATGAATGAGGTGTACGACTATGCTTCAGACGACAGTTGTAGGAAAGCACCATGCCCCGCCGTTCCGTCAGGTCACGTCCGACAACCCCCAGAAACAACCTCCGCTCTTGGCCGGCTCCGGCAGCTGCAAATCGTGTGGCTGCCGTGGTTACATACAGGACGGAAGTGGCTACTGCGGTAATTGCGGTCACGGCCATTCTCAGCACCGGTAAATCCTCACTCGGGGACTATCACCGCGGAAGACCTTCAGGTCCTCCGCGGTTTTTTATTTTTGCGTATTTAGGTGCAAGGGGTCCCCTGTTTTGATATGATAACATTGTGCTGGAATCTAGCCGACCGCCCAACCCCCGCCGCCCGCGCACAATATCTCGAAACATCCATGAGAAAACCCTCCTGCGCGCATTGCGACCCATATGTTTCAAGCCCACACCATACCCTTGAGCGCTTCGAGGGGTTCATCTTCCCCGCGACACACATACTCATTTCGGTGGGAAACCTTATCAAGAAAAAATTCCCGAGTGCGTTCACGAGACTCAGCAGGGGTGTTTTGACCGGCATCTTTACATTGTTACTTGCCTCAAAAATTTTTCAAGAAGTTGATGCCTCCGAAGAGACTACCTCAAACAGTCGAGCGCTGGTCATTGTGAAAGAGGCGCGCAAGCGTGGCCTTCCCATCAAATCCATACGAATCTTCGGCAAGAGAGAGACAAACTATTTTTCTATCACCATAAACGGGGAGACGATCTTTTTTGAGGGACTGCCGACAGCCGAGATTTTTGACGCGCCGTTGGCAAATCTTGATGACAAACATGTGTTCAAAAACCTCTTGCGCGAACACGGGCTTCCCCATGCGGCGGGCGAATGTTTCAGCGAGAGTAGTCCTGGGCTTCTTTTTGGAAGCCGCAACTTTCCTGTTGTCGTAAAACCAAAATCAGGCTCTTTGAGCAAACACACCACGTGCAATGTTCGCACCGAGGATGAACTACGAGAAGCGATACGAATCGCGCAGCTCATCGAAAAGGAGTACATCGTTGAAGAGTTTGTCGAGGGGAATATCTACAGAGTTACGGTCGTGGATGGAACCATTATTGCTTCGTGCTTACGAGAACCACCAAATGTTTCAGGTGACGGCAAGCACACCATCGAAGAACTCGTTGAACTCAAAAACAACGACCAACGCCGTGGATACGCCCATCAAAAAAACTTCACGCTCCACAAGATACAGCTTGACTCAGAAAAGGCGCAAGCGTTTCTTTTGCAACAGGGAGTAAACAAGGGGACGATTCTTCCTCTGGGGAAGAAGATACACTTGCACAACAAGGTAACCTTGTCTGCCGGAGCGGATATTCACGACACCACTGATTTGATCCATCCGGACAACAGTATCCTGTTCAAGAATGTATATGCGATCTGTGGTATGCCGGTGGTCGGAATTGATTTCATCATTGCCGATATCTCACGATCGTATCGCTCAGAACGATCCGTGATTCTGGAAGTAAATAGTTTGCCTTATATTGATATGCATCATTATCCAGTCACGGGAACTCCCAGGAACGTTGCGGGAAGCATTCTTGATTATTGCATTTCTCGCAAGAGATCATGAGCCCGCGGGAGGATGCATGTTGTGTCCCCTGTTCTTATATGCGGATTTTGAACCATTACGACCCCTTGACAAGTTCGGTAGATTTGCTATAATACATCTGGATTCATTCTCGGAGCATGGTGCTTCGAGGGCTCTTCAAAAAAGGAAGGAGGATACAAAAATGAAGACTCTCACATCTCTCGTGTGGGCTCTACTGTCACTCTTCGGGGTGACGGCGCAGGCGGCGTATATCGACACGGCAACTTGCAATAATTCCGCAGGGTGCGGATACTATCTCCCTTACGAAGGCCGCTTGGCGGGTTTCGTCAATTGGGAGCTAAATGGTGCGCCAGTACTTGCAATGTCCGTCGACCAGACGATACATGCACCCACCGCCCCGGGCACCCCCGTGACGCTGTACACCGTTGAAGACATGGTGGCGGCGATTAACAACAACACCCCGATCGGCAACCTAGGTGATCCGGCGATCTACAATCAGATCGGATTCCTTATGTGGGCATTCACAGACTCAAGCAACACCATCTTTGATGTTGACGGTGTGAACCCACCCACAGTATGCACCCACCCCAGCGGTGATGCATACTGTGCGGAGCTTGCCGCATACGCCAACGCAGCGGTCTGGAACATGGCGCAACCAGGGTCAGTACCAATGCCGACAGAACCTTGGCCGCCGGAACTATCCGGATGGAGTGACGTCGGGGCGTCTATTGATTTCAATTGGGTGGATGGGACTACAAACGTTCCGCTGTTCATGGAGATCGAAGGTGGCGATTCGTTTGTCATTCTCCTCGGCGGTGCAAACTCCGAGACGCTCATCGCGCATACGCCAATCCCGGCGTCCACATGGCTCTTCGGTTCAGGCCTGCTCGGTCTCGTGGCGGTTTCTCGCCGCCGCACAAACTGGGCGTAACAATACACTGTACGCCTCCTTCCTTACAAAGGGGCAGGGTCATCTACCGACTCTGCCCTTTTCCTTTGTCTTCATATTTTGTATACTTATTTTTAATGAAAAATACTAAAGACGGATTTACACTGATCGAGCTCTTGGTGGTCATCTCAATCATTAGTCTTATGTCGAGCGTGGTGCTTACCGCACTTCAAGATGCTCGCGGACGTTCTCGCGATGCCAAGCGTATAGAAACACTCATCCAGGTGCAGCGCGCCCTTGAATTGTACTATCATGACAACAATCAGTATCCTTCCTATACTTATGCTTACTCAACATTGGGAAGTCAATGTGGTGCCGGGAGTAGGTGGTGTAGTCTTGAGACAGCCCTTTCCCCCTACCTCTCAAAACTTCCCCGAGGAGAAAGCGGAATAACTTGGTACTATGACACAAACAGTGGCGATGGATATACCTCATACGGACTCATGACACAATTTGAATCTACTTCGTACAACCAAAAAGAAAGTTCTGATGGGGGGTACGCTTCATACACAGCGTGGTATGAGGTTGGTGCTCAACCTCAATATTGCAACGCTAAGGGCAGGAACTGGCTCGCCAATAGTGCGTTCGTATGTAATGGGTCAAATTAACTATGGTGCACGCCGAGGATAGTCCTCTGCAGGGGTGGGCGTGTGGGATAATTGGGGACGCTGTTTTGGAAAGGTTAAACCTTTCCGAGGAATTTGAAAGGATTTCATTTTTTCTGGGATAAGAAAAGCCCCCGAGTGCACTTTGTGCACTCGGGGGCTGAATGTTACTCAACTATATTTTGCCAAACGTTACTGCGGTGTGGCGATGCCTTGGATATCAAACGTGTATCCGACGGTCGCATCACCACCGACCACGACATTCGCGACCGGAACCGGTGTCGTGTTTCCGTCAGTGCCCACACTTTCTGCAAGCGGAATGCTGAAGCTCCGCACAGAGGTGCCGGCCGCGATCTGCACAAACGCCGTCTCGGGCGCTGAACCGGAATAATAGTTCACACCAATACTATACGTACCCGCTTCAAGTGTTGCACACGAGACGTAGTAATGTTCCGGTCCATAGCCCGAGGTGTCATCCAGATCAAGATACCCAGAGGCGCCATTTCGTGCACTGTAGTACACATGGAACCCGTTCGGTTCGAACGCATGCAGGTCGACGTCAGGCTGAGGCCCCCAGGTGAGGGTTGCCGTGATAATGCCATCTTGCACCGTCTGCGGTGGTTGTTCAAGACCGGTCATCACCATGATTGTATCGGAGATGATCTTTGTCACAGAACGACTGCCTTCGGCCATATACTCCTCAATGAAGTTGTGCCCACGCCAATCGCTCGTCGTCGCCCCCGAAAGAATGTTGGTAATGTTCGGAAAAAGCGGCGGAAGCACCCCAGTCACTGTTGCAAGTGATATTACGGCGATCACGCCATCTTCAACGAGCGTCGTGTAGGGACCATCCCCACCAACAAAACTTGCCGGAGTACCTACAGCGGTAATGCCGAGGCTTCTGCTCTGAATCGGATCCGATCCATGATAGAGGATTTCGTACGCCGCATTCGCAAATAAATTCCCCTGCGAATGCGCCACAACCATCACTTTTTTCCCCTCAAGGATACTGTTGCGATAGAGCGCGAGATGGTTTGCGAGATCTTCCTCCCCCACCATGGTGGAGAAATCAAACCGCGTTGCCATCTTGAGCAATTCCTCCTGCACCTCATCAGGGATAACCTCTCGCCCTCCAAGCCACCGCCAGAACGAAACCACAACGTTATCTTGTCCGAGCCGCTGTTTAAGCGACTCGTATAGGTCGGCCATTAGTCCATATGACTCATTGTATGCGAGGTCGAATTCAAGCTTGTTGAATTCTTCGGGGGCGAGAGTTGCATATAGTGAATCTCTTATCTTATCCCGAGACTCACCAGCGTCATCCCTATCTTCAGACATAATGCCGTTTCCGAACGTCACCACCGTACCCGTTTCACCGCTACAAAATGCGCCTTCGGCGAATGCCGGTGGCATACACAACACAAAAAATAGCCACACACCAATTATGTGTTTCATTTGTCATACCCTCTCTCTGTTTTCTAGTGTTTAGTTAGGAAGCGTTGACGGATCGATGTCGCATGCGGATGCACGCTGATCGTAGGGAATCCCCTTGAATACTTCCCCACCGAGCTGGTCATTGTAAGTGAAGTATGCCTTATTGCGCTCATCGGTATTGAGGATAATGGATTTCAAATCAAGTCGCACTGTACGCGCAGCATCAACAGAACCATATGTATACTGCAAGCAAGCAAGTGCCTTATCCGATTCTTCCCCATGTTGAATCGATAATTGCTTATCGTTCGCATCGGCAAGCGCTTTTTCCATCACTTTCGCGTATTGGAAAAGTGCCGCTCGAGCCTTCGCTGAATCCTGATGCGTCGTTTCAATATACCGACGCACATTTTCCGGTAACCCAGCACCGTTTGGATCAGATGGAGCCTCCACGGGTGGTGTTACCGCTGGTGGTGATTCTACGGGAGGTGTTGTTGTCGGAGGCGTACTGCCACCGCTTGACGAGCCCCCGCCGCACCCCGTTAAGAGGCACGCCGAGCCGAGCACAATAATACCCGCCCCGATGGCGAGCCCTACTTTCCACTTCTTTGGTTGTTGTTCCATAGCATTCTCCATACAACTTTTTGACAGGTTGATGACATACCACGTTTAGGTCTAATAAAGAGCAGTGACCTATTCGCACTATGACACACTACCAAAAAAACTGCAACTTTTTGCATTTTTAGGATTCAACTTTAAGGTGTCCGTGCTGAATGAATGAAAGGTCCAATGGCAAGAAAAGCGATCGGCCATGCCATTGAGAAACTCACCACATCGGCCCAATGAGCGCGTGGGGGTTTGTTAAGTTTAATATATGCATCCATCCCCGCAGATGGTGAGTAATCGTGTTTGCTGAATTCACCCACCTCGGTTACCACACTGATACTCGTACCAAAATCAGGATGTCCGAGTCTTACCCCCAAAACCTGATAGATGTCACCTTTAGTCAATTTTGTGTATGTTATTTCCCCGCACCCCATACATACATCAGCATCTTTTTCCTGAGTGAACCCTCCACTCCCATCAAAGAAGGTCTCCTGATAACCATCTTCGAGTATTTCTACGTATCCGTCAGAAAGAACAGGAAACAGGATGGGGTTTTTTGTCTGGGTATGACTTACGAACACGGCTGCTACTATCAGTGCAGCTGCAAGAGAGAAAGCTGTTCTGCTTTGAAGTTTCGACCTGCTTACCCAAAGTGCGAGCCCCATAAACGGAATCGCCATGGCATAGCCACTAAATCCGGCGTTTACTGCACCACCCAAGATAAAGACAATACTGATACCATACAGCCCCCAGAGTAATTGTTTTTTCTCATAGCCCTTGAAGCGCCCGGGCCGCGCGTTTGATAGATTCTGCATCCATGCCGTAGTGTTTGATGAGCTCGTTGGGCTCGCCTGATTGACCAAACTGATCGCGCACGCCAACGAATTTTATATTTGTCGGATGCTCCTCTGCAAGCACCTCCGCAACAGCACTTCCCATTCCGCCGGCGACCTGATGCTCTTCTACGGTAACGATGCCTTTGGTCTCGCGCGCGAGCTTTACAATTGCTTCGCGGTCGATCGGCTTGATCGTCGCCAAATTCATCACACACGCCTTGATACCCTCGCCCTCCAATTGCTTCGCCGCCATGAGGGCCTGATATACCAGCGCACCAGTGGCAATGATGCCCACCTGCGCCTCACCCTCCCCGCCGTACATTATCTGCGCCTTACCGATCTCAAATGGCGTGTCTTCGGTGGTGATGACCGGCGTCTTCTCGCGTGCAAGGCGAATGTAGACCGGCGTGTTGGTCTTTGCCGCGGCGAGTGTTGCCTTGCGTGCCTCGATAGCATCGCACGGTGCGATCACCACCATCTTGGGAATAACACGCATGAGCGCAATGTCTTCAACGGCCTGGTGCGTGCCACCGTCGGGACCTACCGAAACACCTGCGTGCGAGCCGGCAATTTTAACCGGGCGGTCATTGTAGCAAATTGTTGTGCGGATCTGCTCCCAGTTGCGCCCAGGGCTAAACATTGCGTACGACG
Source organism: Candidatus Yonathbacteria bacterium RIFOXYD1_FULL_52_36 (assembly GCA_001823605.1). Taxonomy (GTDB): domain Bacteria; phylum Patescibacteriota; class Minisyncoccia; order Phycocordibacterales; family UBA1539_B; genus 2-01-FULL-51-10. The sequence goes on along the minus strand of MHUZ01000011.1, from coordinate 13,275 downwards.
TGATGAACGGAATCTTCCCCATCGCCGCCATACCCGAAGCGACCGACGCAAGATTTTGCTCGGCAATACCGATCTCCACGAAACGATGTGGATATTTTTTCTCAAAGAGGTGCATCTGCGTTGATTCGGTAAGATCGGCACAGAGCCCCACGACGCGATCATCCGCATCTGCGGCGAGCACCAAGCCCTCACCAAATCCTTTACGGATCGGCACTTGCTCGACATCAGTATCAAAAAGTTTTGGGTTCAACATATTACTCATGTTCACTCTTTATCCGCCCACCCAGGGTGCGCAGTTGCGCCATGGCATTACCTCCCTGCTCTGCCTGCGGCACCACATCACCCGGACCTTTGCCCGGTGGATTGCCGTGCCATTCAAAGCGACGCTCAGTAAAGTCTACCCCGCGTCCCGGAATCGTGTGCGCAATGATGACCGACGGTTTGGCAAAGACCGCGCGCGCTTGTTCCACTGCGCCCACAATGTCGCGCATGTCGTGACCGTTCACCTCCTGCACGTGCCAGTTGAATGCTTCCCACTTTTGAGGCAACGGCTCAAGCGGCATTATATCTTCCGTAAAGCCGTCGATCTGAATATTATTGCGGTCCACAATCACGGTGAGGTTCTGGAGCTCTTCTTTGCCCGCGAGCATGATCGCCTCCCAATTCTGCCCTTCATTCAACTCACCATCGCCCACAATGCAATAAAATGATTTACTCGATGAACGTCCATGATCGATGCGGTCTGCGATTGCCATTCCCACTACCTGCGAGAGTCCTGATCCAAGTGGACCAGAGCTTGTCTCAAGTGCGGGCAAAAACTCGCGGTGCGGATGCCCCTGCAAGCGCGAGCCAAATTTTCGCAGAGTCTTTAGCTCTTCCACCGGAAAATACCCTGCATGTGCCATTGTGGCGTAGAGCACGGGACACACATGGCCATTCGAGAGCACTAGACGGTCGCGCTCTTCCCAAGAAGGATTCTTAGGGTCATGCTTTAAAATATGAAAATAGAATGCGGCAAAGATATCCGCCAAGCCGAGCGGACCGGCAGTGTGCCCTGACTTTGCCTCGAGGAGCATCTCGATAATAGACTCGCGGATCGCGTTCGCCTTCTCTTCGAGAAACTTTATTTTGTCATCGTGCAAATGTTCCATCATGCTTTAGTATATCGTCAAGTGAGAAGCGCCGCAAACACAGCAGTGTTTATGGCGTTCGAGCGATGGCGATCTATGATACTTCATATATCGTCAAACGAGGGTGGGTACAAACGTGTATTCATGTATGTATCGTGCCCGAGCGACATTGTTTTCTTTGGGGCGGAGCACCTTAGAAAACAAGAAGTACCCGTGTGGTGCGACGACGATCTATGGTACTCCCTATATCGTCGGCAACACGAAACTTACCTCGCCCCCACATCTTGGGCGATCGCTTCAAGGCGCGTAATCGCATCGCGTACGTCACCGCTCCCCAAGATCGCCGATCCGGACACTAGTCGATTCACTCCTGCAGCCACAAGCTTTCCTGCTGAATCAAAATTTACTCCCCCATCAACGCTCAACACGAGTTCCGGATAACGTTCGCGAAGCTGTTTTAGTTTGGCAATCGCCCGGTCATCGAACGGCTCACCCTGGTACCCGATGCGCGCGATACCCATGCACTGTACAAATTGTACAAGGGGATTTCCTTCGGCGGAACGTGCCTCCAGGTACGGAATGAGCATTTCGTTCGGCGTGCTCGTGTCGAGCGCAAGACCCACCTCAACATACCCATGATACTTTGCAAGTGCCTCAAGGATGCTCGCCATGCGGTCCGTGCTTTCCACGTGGAAAATGATGCGCTTGGGCGAGAGTGCGAGCCAGCGTTCGAGTGTGCGCTCAGGGCGATCGACCATGAGGTCAAGTTCGAAACCAATCTCCTTCCAAAACGGCAATCCTCCGCCCTGCGTCATTTGCGCGACCTGTTCCTCTCCATGATAGTCGTATGGCCACGTGCGCTCAGGAACGAACACACCATCCATGAGATCCAACTGAACCATCGGCACCACGCCCACAAAAAGCTTGGTCTTCTCCATCAAGTCTTCAAGAGACTTGGGCATGATTGCAGGAATGATCTCGATCATAGCAGGAAATATTTTTAATTAATCGTGGTGATCGATCTTCTCGATACGCCGTGCATGACGTCCGTCGCCGGAAAACTTTGTGGTAAGCCAAAGTGTCACCGCTTCTTCTGCTTCAGTCGCAGAAATGAACCGTGCACCGAGCGCAAGAATATTCGCATCGTTGTGTTCGCGTGAGAGCGTAATCACTTCGCGCGATCCGCCCGTGTGTGCAGCCGGGCCATAGTAGACTGCCGCGCGTACCCCCGGCACACGATTGGCAACCATTGCCTCGCCTTGGCCAGATCCGCCGAGCACAATGCCGCGCACGTCGGTTGCGCCTTCTTTGCCCGCGCGTGCAACCGCTTGCGCTACCGGCAATATGTAGTCCGGATAGTCGTCGCCGTCGACAAACTCTTTCGCGCCAAGGTCAGACACCTCATGCCCTGCACCAAGGAGCATTGTTTTAATCGCCTCTTTGAGCGCAAATCCTGCGTGATCAGTACCAATATAGATCTTCATATGCATTAGCCGACAGAGCCGGTTTTGATCACATGCTCAACGAGCGCATGCGTGTACCCCATTTCGTTGTCATACCACGCAAGCACTTTCACCAAGTTTCCACCCACCACATTAGTAAGCGTAAGGTCAGCGATCGATGCATACGGACTTCCCACAATGTCACTTGAAACGAGCTCTTCTTCGGTGACCGTGAAGACCTTCTTCCATCGCTCGTCTTGTGCGGCAGCTTTCAAAATAGCATTCACCTCTTCAACGGTCGTGTCACGCTTGGCGATGAACGTGATGTCTGCGATCGAGCCGGTAATAACGGGTACGCGAATGGCGATGCCGTCGAACTTGCCTTTAAGATCAGGGATGGCGAGTGTTACCGCAATAGCAGCGCCCGTGGTTGATGGCACAATATTCTGCGCTGCGGCGCGACCACGGCGCCAGTCTTTTGCGTCGGGAGAGTCAACGAGTTTCTGTGTGCCGGTGTAGCCGTGCACCGTCGAGAGCGATGCCTTCTCGATACCAATTGCCTCATGGAGGATCTGGATCAGTGGTGCCGATGCGTTCGTGGTGCACGATGCGTTCGATGAGATCTGGCATCCCTGCAGTTTGTCGTCATTGATGCCCATGAGCACCGTCGCACCGGTGATACCTTCTACCGGCTCGCCTTTTGCGGGAGCAGAGATTACCACCTTCTTGGCACCTGCATCAAGGTGAAGCTTCGCCTTGTCGTAGCTTTCAAAAAATCCGGTTGATTCGACCACCACATCAATATTGAGGTCGCGCCATGGAAGCTGCGCGGGATCCTTTTGTTGAAGCACCGCGATGCGCTTGCCGTTGATCACGAGTGCGCCTGAGCCATCTTCATTTTTTTCTGCATGCACATCGAGCCCGCTTTTACCGTATGCGCTGTCGTACTTCAAGAGGTACGCCATGTTATCCATGTCGCCCAAGTCGTTCACCGCCACGATCTCGATTTCTTCACGCTTAATACCCACTTTCAAAAATGCCCGTCCAATGCGTCCCAATCCGTTGATCGCTACTCGTAATGCCATATCAATATACTATGCTGAATTTTTAAAATTATACGTTCTATTGTATCACACCCGGCAGCACCATACATCCATTCTTGCACCTGTATACCTACATATCCATCTGTATTTGTATTTGTATCTCTATCCGCACCAGTTGCACACTCCTATGTCCGATCGGACATAGGAGTGTGCAACTAAAGCCCGAAGGCCTGCCGGAGGTTCTTGTCATACTCAACCTTTTCAGCAACCACATAGAGCACTTTTGCGCCGATGCGTGCATTCGCTTTAAGCATCACGATTAGCTCCTCGCAGTCGTACGGATATACCCACACACTGTCTTGTAGTCTTCTGAACCCAAACGACACCAACCCCGCACGAACCTTTCTGCGCACCGCTCGCTGTTTCTCAGGAATATCAAATACCACAATACGCCATTTTCCGTCCCATGTCTGTGGTCTAGGAACACATACTTGTCTATTTTGAATCAGGAGTAAATGCGCTTCCCCTTCTTTGGTAAGTCGAATGTATTTCTTGCTACCTTGAACAACAGTGGTGATATAATTCTTTGCTTTAAGCCTGCTTATCGCATTCGTAATATATCGCTTGTTGTACGAACGCCGCTTCGGCATAAAGAGTTTTGCCGCAGCAAAAACACCAGGAGCAATCGCCGCCGCAAGAATGCCTGCGGTACCTACAACACCTAAAATAATTTCTCCAATGGGAACGCGATCTTTTCTGTCCATATAAGCATTCAATTGTCTGCATGTTTAGCATACCACATTTGCACACTCCTATGTCCGACCGGACATACTAGTGTGCATTTGCGTGCGCGCAGAAAAGAGGTGTAGTAAGGGAAGTTACTTGCCTAATTGCGCGAGGGTCGGTCCTTCGCTATTTGCCGAGGAGGTAGAGTTGTTTTGCTTCCGAGGCAGAGAGTGCGCGATTGTAGATGCGCACGTCATCTATTTTCCCATTGAATGCCTCATTGGGCGCTCCCATAAAGACCCCGGCACCAATATGAATCGCGCCCGCATTAATGCTTGAGCTACACCCACTTCCCGACTTGATCTGCACCCCGTCCTCATACAAAACATATGAGGTACCAGAAACGGTCCAGACCAAATGATGCCACTCATTTTTCTTTGCCGTACCACCCACCCCGGAACATCTCCCGTATACTTCATACCTACCCTCATTAATTGACAATAGTTGCTTATCATCATCTGCGTCAATGATTGATTTGTACGCACCACTAGAAATCGCTGGGTTTACCCATACTGAATACGAAAAATCAGATAGATCAAAAAGGGTCGCGTGGGACACTTTTACATAATCATCTGTGCCGTCAAAGTTGAGTGCTTGCCCGATCTCCCCGATTGCGGTCGTAGTCGCTGCCTGACCAAAGAGGGCGCCATGGTTACCGCCGCCCGAAACATCCGCCACATTTTGATACATATCTTTGCCGTCGAACGTATAGTGCGCAATGATGCCGCTGGTGAGTGTGCCGGTTGGTGTCGTGGTCTTGGCAACCTTCTCTCCGCCGAGGAGGTAGAGTTGTTTGATCTCACTTGCGGAGAGTGCGCGGTTGTAGATGCGCACGTCATCCATGGGTCCTTGGCGATAGGCGCCAGGTGCGGCCCAATAACCCCTACCGATATATGTACCCCCTGACCCTCCCGCAGTCGCTCCATCCATCCCACCCACTTCCGTTGCAGAACCAACAGAGACTCCATCAATATATGCGGTCACTGTGTCTGGACTTGTTGACCTATCAAGGGTCACTACAAGATGATGCCAGTCGTTGTCACTGGGAAGCGTGTACGACACTACGGTGCCCAACGTACTCTCACTAGTACTAAAAAACTGAGTGCCACTTTCCCCCACATACCAAAAACTTTGTGCAGCGGTGCTCGGCGCTCCAATAAAATATTTTGTGCCATCACCGGCACCTTTGTACCAGAGCGATGCAGTGAAACTTACACCGCTTCCCGGTTTGAGCCCTGATGATGATCCTGCGTTTACATAGTCATCCGTACCATCAAAATCAAGTGCTTGGCCTATCTTGCCGATGATCGTGGTGGTGGATGTTTGGCCAGAAAGCTTGCCATTATTTCCCGTACCGCTCATATCAGCGACGTTTTGTTGCATATCCTTACCGTCAAATGTCCAATGCCCTTTGAGTCCAGTTGCGAGCGTACCGGGAGATTTATTGATACGGCCGATCGTCACCGCACCTGTTTGGTACAGGCGCATGATCTCGCTGTCGGTGAGTGGGCGGTTGTAGGTACGAAGCTCGTCGATATCGCCACTGAAATACGTGTTGCCAAAACTCTTGCCAACCCTAAACGCAGTGCCCAGAGTTCCCGTGTTACCACTTGGAGTGCTATCCTCAAGTACACCATTTTTATACACATACAAAGTACTGCTTGCGTGCATCCAGGTGATATGCACCCATTCTCCGGGGGTATAGGTAAATCCCACCATAGCTTCGCCAGTATCGTAATTATATGCCCACAGGCGGTCATCGCCGCCCAGAGACGCTTGGTGTATTCCAAAATACCCAAGACTGTCGGCAACGATCGCAGGGGACTCGTATATATATATCGGCTCTACCCCGCTTGCTGCCGGGCGGACCCACACAGAAACTGTGCCTGTCGCGGTGCTTATGAGAGTAGTCGCCGCCGGCAGAGTAGCGTTATCTTTCCTAAACAGTGATGCGCCAACTCCGTCAAAATTGAGTGCGCGATTGCGCTTGCCGTTCGTCCATGTCGGGTTTGTAACAGAAATGCCTGTGTTAAATCTAAGGTCGCGCCTATTTCCTGATGCGTCGCCCACGATTGTTCCCTGTTCCTCGTTCATGGGCCAATACCCGGTGAGATTGAGATTGGTTGGGGGTTTGCGGATTGTGCCGGCGGAGGCGGTGGAGAAAACAGAAAAAATACCCGCACATACGGTCACCAACAACAGAACCGCGAATCTTTTATTTAAAACTCCCATGTTTTGATTATACCAGACACGAGCGCCTCAGAACCACTTGGGGCGCTCACGAGATAGAGTTTTCCGGCGTGGACAAACCACACCTCGTTGCTTGATGCGGTCGAAGCATTCGTGCTTTTGAATGCAACCGCTTGTGCGCCCCCCACCGAAACGATCTCCGTGCGTTCAGTGATCAGGTCAGGTAAGTCTTGTTTGATGCGTTCAGGCGTGAGCGCAATATCTTCGTCGAAGGGTATGGCCGCGATCTGAACACCGATCTCTCCATCCTCAAGGACCACCACCTCTCCGTCCTCGCCATCGCTTTGTAATTTTGGCGTAAATCCCTCGGGATACAAAAATGAGAAGGATTTATCGGTGTGCACATAGCGAGCGCCGGTGTTTATTGTGACGCTTGATGCTTCATTCGCTTCGCTCAAGAATGCGGGGAGTTTTGTCGCAGGACTGTTGCCACCCCTACCGCTCAACACTACAACAAAACCGATCACCGTAATGGTGAGCAGTATGGCGCCTATAATTTTTTTATTTCTATTACTCATTTGAGCTTACGGTAAGTTCAATCGGTGCCGCTTGTTCCTCGGGTGTTGGTTCGGTCTCAACAGAAGTTTCAGGGGCTGATTCTTCTACCTGCTCTACCACGGGCGGTGCGATTTCCTCCGGTGCAGGCTCCTCTGTGGGCGGCGGTACTTCCTCCCCCATGGGCTCAGACGGCGCCGGCTCTTCTTCGGTCGATGGTTCAGGTTCTGGTGCAGCCGGAGCCTCCTCTGGGGCTTCTTCCGGAGCAGGCGTATTCACGATCTCAGATACGGATGCTTCGCCCAACTTATTGAGAATGCGCTTCAAAAGCGGTTCATCGACGCACGTTGTTCCGACGCAGAGCTTGTTGGCCTTGATCTCATCTGCGATCAGGCGACCACCCTCATCAATACTCCACTGATTGGCGGCAGAGCGAATGGCGCGAACACCAACAATGTCGAAGTTGTTGAGGTTGAGCGGGGTGACGAAATTCAAACGGCCGGTGGCATCGTCAAAGTTCCAAAAGGCGGAGCCGGTGGTGGATTGCGCGGAGCCCGTGGTGGTGAGGAGTGAACCATCAGCAACGGCAGGGTCAATACGGGAGTAGGCAAGGTTTACAAAAACGAGGACCGAGCCTGTGCCGTTTGCATCTTTCTCGCTTGATTCATCAAAGCTGTCGAGGGCGATACCCACGGTGTAGGCGGAAGCGGTTGCTTTCTTGCCGACACCTGAGACGCTCGAGAGCGTGATGCGGTCACCTTTGGTGATCGTGCCTCCTTCAAGAGAGACTTTGACGGGGACGCGTCCCGAAAGAGCGACGGGCACACTGTCGGCAAACTCTTTACCCAAGAGGAGCCCCGGTGCAGTAGAGACGATACCGAGGACGGTGTTTCCTTCTGCTGCGCGCACGACGCCTGCTTCGGGGGCAGTGTCGGTGGTGTCGATCGCGACGATCTCTCCTGCGGAGAGTGTGCGGTCATTCGTGGGGTAGTTTTCGGCGAGGTCGATGTCAGAAATGGCTGCGGTGGTGGCATAGATAGTGCCGGCGGTGGTGCCGCAGGAGCCAGTGTCGCGCACGCAGAGTGAGCCTTGGACAGAGAGGGTTGAGACGGGGGTGGTGGTGCCGATGCCGACGTTGCCTGAAGATCCGTGTATCGTCATTCTTGCCGTCGAATTTGTATAGAGCACAAACGGATGTGCACCATTCGTTCCCTGGAATCCTTGTTCGCCAAGAGGACCATCTGGGAAAACCTGTCCCGTAGCAGAACCAGAAAATCCAAACGTAGTTGCTCGAGTGATGTCATTCGCATCATTGAGCGCCACAAATTGTCCATATGATGCCGAGTCCGGATTCCTTGCTACTATTGTCCCCGACCCAAAAGTGCTCACCACGGTCAGTGGATAATCTGGTGCACTTGTTCCCACGCCAACGTATTGTGTTGAACGATCATACATCAACCCCGAAGGAGACGCACCTGTACCTACCGCAAATCCCCCCGCAAACGTACTCGTCGCCGTGGTGGATGTGGCCACAAACGCATCCGCAACGACGTTGCCTGCTACCGAAAGTTTTGCATACGGCGAGGTGGTGCCGATGCCAAAATTACCAGTGTCGCCGACAATACGTGCATGTTCAGCAAACGTACCGTTACCCATGACTGAGAACTTCAGATATGCATCCTCAGCGGTGCTTGTGGGCGAATCCCAGATCGCGCTTAGACTTGCTGCCTGCGTTGAAATACCGACACTATTCTCGTTGAAAAATGCAAGCCCGCCACCAAGTCCTGCATTCGGTGTTCCTCCCGTGGTTCGATCGATACGAATGATCGTCTCCTCGCTGTTTCCTACAATGTAGTCGTTATTAACTTGAAGCTTTGCGGCTGGCGTTGTCGTACCAATACCCACATAGCCACTCAAGCCTGTAGCGTGCGCCACGATTCGCATAGCCTCACGAAGAGTTCCACTTTCTTTAATAGAGAAGGCCATTGAAGAATACTCCCCACCGTCGGCCGGATCACTCCATAAAACATTCATACGTCCCGCTTGCGTAGCGGTTCCACCATCATTTTCCAAATAATAATCCGTGGCAACACCGAGACCTGCGGCTGCGGTTGCTGTCGTCATGCGGTCAAGGCGGAGAACGCTGAGTGTGGTCGCGGTATTGCTGTTTGAACTCGATAGATGCAGTTTTGAGGACGGACTGGCGGTTCCTATACCTACGTTTGTTGATGAGTAGTCGTAGACGAGACCGCTTGTTCCCACTGCGAGCCCTCCCGCAAACGTACTCGTCGCCGTGGTGGAGGTTGCCACAAATGCATCCGCAACGACGTTGCCCGCGACGGAGAGTTTGGCGTAGGGCGAGGTGGTGCCTAGCCCTACGTTGCCCGAGGAAAGGATGGTTACCTTTGCCTCATCAGAAGGACCGATCATTGTGGAAGATGCGGTGGTGTTAGTGATATTGGATCCGATGGCAATGGCACCTTGTGCGGAAGCAATATTGTTGTAGCCGAAGGATGAAGAGAATAGCGCGCTTGCGGTGGTGGAGGCGCCAAACGCTGAGGAGTTAATACCAGTGGCGAGGTTTAAATAACCGTAAGCAGAAGCTCTTGCGGCACTTGCAATATTTGAGCGACCAAACGCCGAGGAGTTCTGCGCACTCGCCGTGTTGGTAAACCCAAATGCAGATGAGCTGCCTCCGCTGGCGGTGTTAAGATACCCGAACGCGGAAGAGTTGGTTCCGCTTGCGGTATTGCTGTACCCAAAGGCCGAGGATGGAGAGCCGCTTGATGTGTTGCCGTACCCAAACGCTTGAGCGAAGACCCCCTCTGCGGTATTCCCCCCACCAAACGCTATACTTCCGGCGGATGACGAGGTGTTGGATTTACCGAATGCATATCCCGAAGAAGATACGGTGTTTGAGAAACCGAATGAAGCGGAAGAGTTTTGGGTTCCACTTACTACAAGTGCCCCGTCCAAAAAGTATCCGTTTCCGCTTCCCACGTTTACGCCTGCAGTAAATGTAGACGTCGCGGTGGTGGAGGTTGCGGTGAAGTAGTCTGCAACGACTTGTCCTGCTACTGAAAGTTTCGCGTAGGGAGAGGTGGTGCCGATGCCGACGAAGCCTGCAGAATCAATTCGTATGCGCTCCGTTCCGCCAGTAGTAAATCCTAGAGAACTTGCCGCGGGTTTGAACATTCCCGTAATAGAACCTCCTTGTACGCTCGGGAACGCATATCCTGGTGCAGAAGCAGTCCCTGCTGTTGCATACAAAGGAAGTGTAGTCTGGATCGCCGTTGAGTCAATGGTAAGCCTCAATACTCCCGTATCATTTGTTTCAGTGTAGGTAGGTGCTGTGTAAAAAAAGTGTGAGTTTGCGTCGGGAACATTCCACTGCCCACCACCGTAGTACAGTCCGCGATTATCCGTACCGTTATCATATCCGGAAAGTGCAGTGAATGGCTCGAGAGCCGGATTTGCTCTTCCTATTGCATAGAGTGCGCCAGTAGTTCCAGAGTCTAAAACGAGGGCAGTGAATGCACTACTGGTGTTGAACGCATTTGTTTGCGGCTTGAAATACCCAGCACCTTGCACATCGAGTTTTCCGCGCGGTGATGATGTCCCGATTCCCACATTGTTTGATGAATAATCATATACCAACCCTGTCGTCTCAACTGCAAATCCCCCCGCAAACGTACTCGTCGCCGTGGTGGATGTGGCAATAAACGCATCCGCGACTACGTTGCCTACTACGGAAAGTTTGGCGTAGGGAGAAGTGGTACCAATGCCGACGTTTACACCGTATGCACCCGTACCGCCAAGGACAAGCGCACTATTTGCGGTGACCTGTGCGTTGTATCCGATTGCGGTTGAATATTGGAGATTATTTGATGTCGTAACCGTGCCATCTGTGTAGCCCGCATTGTGTCCAAGGTAGGTAGTAGAGGTGCCCGTAATGTTTGCCCGTCCCGCATTATATCCAAGAGCGGTGTTGTACGACCCTGTGGTGTTTGCATAAAAAGCAAAGGTGCCGACCCCTGTGTTGTACGTTCCAGTCGTATTGCTATCAACAGCCGCGTGCCCGACGGCCGTGTTGTACGAGCCGGTGGTGTTTAAACGGAGCGCTGAGTCGCCAAAAGCGCCGTTTTGTATTCCTGCCGTGTTTGTACTAAGCGCACCAATACCAATGGCGGTATTCTGACTACCGGATGTATTCTCCGTAAGTGCCTCACTTCCTATGGCAACATTGCTGGCTCCAGTGGTGTTCGAAGTAAGAGTCAAGTACCCCATAGCGGTGTTACTGCCGCCGGAGGTATTCGCGCGGAGTGCATTATGTCCGGTTGCTGTGTTGTTTGCACCAGTGGTATTAAAATTGAGCGCGCCGTAGCCGGTTCCCGTATTTCTGGTACCAGAAGTATTATTCGAGAGTGAACGATACCCCAATCCGGTATTATAATGACCTGTTGTGATATATCTCCCGGCTTCGTATCCAAAAAATGAGTTGTAGGATCCGGTGATGTTTGACTTCCCCGTATTTATTCCAACAAATGTATTCGCTGTTCCTGTACCCCCTGCTCTGATCTCAAGCCCGATGGTTTCATCGGAATTTCGAACGATCTGCGCAGCGTTAGAAGGAGTGATTTCCATGATGGAGATGCTGTCGATGGTGCCCACCCAAGCAGCATTTGGTGTAAATGTGAGTGCGCCGGTGTCGGTCGCGGTAATGATCTGAGTTTGACTTGAGATAGGATTCCCTACTGTCTGTCCCAGCGCGACACCGTTCGTACTTCCGATCTTCGGAGTTAGTGTGCCCGCAGTCGTAGTGTTTATCGTAAAGGTGACCTGATAAATGCCGCCCGCGACCGGATCCGGATCAAGTCCGGCAGCATTCAACGTGATCGCATTTGCACCCGCAGTGTGCGTGGCAACGCCTGAACCAATGGACCAATTGGTCCCGGTCCAATTGCCGGTGTCGGAAGAAAAATCTCTGTCTGCCGTAGCGGTGATCATTTCTGATCCTAAGACGGCGTCTGTGACGTCACCCATGATGTCGAGCTGGGCTTCAGGCGCATCATAAGCGATCCCCAACTTCCCCGACACATATCCCGTCGTCGTATTCGGATCAAACCAGAACGGTGCGGTGGTGGTGGCGGTGTTGCCGATCGCAAGAATGTCCGTGGTGTTGAGCGAATAGTTAATGAGCCTTCCTGCGACCTGAGATGTAGTGGTTGCCCATGAGGAGGAGCCGGATCCTCCTGCACCGAGGGCTGTGCCATTGAAGTAGAGGGATCCCGATTGGTTGTAGAGACGGTTGGTGGTGACGGAAGGTGCGGAGATCTGCGCAAGGTAGATGGCTCCGTCTACGGCAAGACGGTCTGAGGGTGAAGAGGTGGCGATGCCCACGCGGTTGTTGAGGGAGTCGATGGTGAGCGTGTCGGTGTCGAACAGGGAGTCACCGGAGAAGGTGGAGGTACCGGTGCCGGCTACGGTGAGGTTTGAGGAAAAGGAACCTGACGAGAAGGCTCCTGAGATTGAAGAGGCGGTGATGGAGCCTCCCGTGATGGTGGGATTGGTGAGACGGGTGTCGGTGAGATGGTCGATCCTGTTGGAGATGGAGATGGCTTGGTAGTTGTTGGAAGTGGCTTGGCTCACGCGGGAGATCTCAGCGAGGAGATTTGCACGGAGATCGGCGAGTTTTGCATCAAGCGTGGTGTCGGTTGCGGAAGCGATGGTGTTTTGGATCACGTGGGTGACGATCTGCGGCTGGGGGGTGGTGATGGTGAGGGGTGAGGTGACGATGGCGGTGGGCTTAGGTGCAGGAGGTGTGGTCGTAACGCGCGGGGTGGGTGCTTTGGGAGTGGTGGTGACGGCGGGTGCGGGTTTTGGTGTGGGGACTGGTGCGGGTGCAGGAGCAACCGGCGTGCAGTCAGTGAAGAAACACGTGATGGTGGTTTTGATCTCGGCGAAGGAGAGCGCGAGCTGTGGTGTGGGTGATGTCGTGAGTGTGTCGCTTACGGTTTCAGTGAGCGTGGTGATGCTTGAGTGTGTGCGGGCGAATGCGGTGGTGACGTTCTTGTGGAGTTGATCTGCGGTGAGGGTCATCACTTCGTTGGTGGTGCGGAGGGTGTTTAT
>MHUZ01000010.1 GCA_001823605.1 Candidatus Yonathbacteria bacterium RIFOXYD1_FULL_52_36 | reverse complement strand
TTTGTGGGCGAGGGTCTTATGTATACGTCTTTGTGAAGGCGTCGGCGTCGATCAGATAGGGCTCATTTTCCATGTTTGAGCCGTCTTCGTCGCAGGTGTCGGCAATCATGCAGTCGGCGTCACCCATCTGCGGCAAACCCCGCGATGTCATGATCTCGATCGGCCTTCCGAATGGGTTCGTGATAGCTCTACATGAGCCCGTAGTCATATAGACGTCGTCCGTATCGGTCGATTTGTAGCGAGCAAAAAACTTTTTTTGGGGAACGATGTACTGTTCACCAGAAGGGTTCGTTATGATCCAGTCGCCCGTCTGTGCGATGTTAAGCATCTCTTCGGCACCGCCTTCGAGTGTCGTGATGATTTCTTCGCCGACCACTGCCGGACGAGCATCCACCTGGCCTTGCTTCTTGAACACGGGTGCCTTGGCAAGCGCGCTCATGATCTCAGGTGCTTTGTGGTCGATCTTTTCGGGTCTCATTTTGTTTCTCCTATTGTCAGTATCAATGGAGAGGCAACTTCTACAGGGGTAATACTCTTAACCAAATTTCATCTCAAAGCGGAGGGGGTGGGATTCGAACCCACGGTCCGGTTGCCCGGACTCCTGTTTTCAAGACAGGCGCCTTCGACCACTCAGCCACCCCTCCGTGTCTCTTGAATTGTCTGACCATCCTACCAGAAAGACCGGTAAATGCAATTTTGCCTTTTGAAATAGAGCGTTGTATGCTGAATCAATCATGAGAGCAAACATTGTCCACCCAGGCGCCGATGAACTGACCTACGAAATCCGCGAGATCGTGGAGGTGGGGAAAGACTTGGAGCGCATGGGCACCACCATTCTCTGGGAAAATATTGGTGATCCGGTCGCCAAGGGCGAGAAGATCCCTGCCTGGATCAAAGAGATCATTGCGACCACAATCGCCGAGGATGACAAAAGCTTTGCTTACTCGCCGACGAAGGGGCTTTTGGAGACGCGGGAGTTCCTTGCCGACATGCGTAATAAAGAAGGGGGTGCCACGATCACTCCGGAGGACATCCTCTTTTTCAATGGACTGGGCGACGCGATCTCCAAGGTCTATACCTATCTCAACAAGACCGCACGTGTGATTGGCCCCAATCCCGCATACCCGACGCACTCGTCTGCAGAAGGCGCACATGCCGGTTCGCACCATCTCACGTATCGCCTCAATCCGCACCGCAACTGGCTTCCGGATTTGGAGGATCTCCGCAACAAAGTGAAGTACAATCCGAATGTCGCGGGCATCCTTATCATCAATCCCGACAACCCGACGGGCATGGTCTATCCGGAGAAAGTGCTTCGCGAGATCGTCGCGATCGCGCGCGAGTTCGATCTCTTTATTATTTCTGATGAGATCTACGCCAACATCGTGTATGGGGAAGAGAAGATGGTGCCGCTCTCGCAGGTGCTCGATGGCGTACCGGGTATTGCCATGAAGGGTCTCTCCAAAGAGATCCCGTGGCCGGGTGCGCGTTCAGGTTGGGTGGAGTTTTATAACAAAGAGAAGGATCCCGTCTTTGCCCGCTACGCCAAGTCGCTCGTGGACGCCAAGATGCTCGAGGTATGCTCAACGACGCTCCCGCAAAAAGTGCTCCCGAAAGTATTTTCGGACAAGCGCTACGGCGAACACTTGAAAGCGCGTGCCGGAGAGTACAAAAAACGCGCTGAGATTGCGTACAACATATTTCGTAGTGTATCGAGTGTTGTTGCGCCCAAACCGGGCGGTGCATTTTATATGTCAGTGGTGTTTGAAGACGGTGCACTCAACGGCCACCAGACGCTCCCCATAGAAAATGCGGAGGTGAAGAAATTCATCGAACAAAAGATCGCCGGCGTATCGCCGGACAAGCGCTTCGCGTACTACTTAATGGCATCAACTGGCATCTGCGTGGTCCCGCTCTCGGGATTCAATTCAGATCTGCACGGGTTCCGCGTGACGCTCCTTGAACCGGATGAAGACAAGTTTAGGCAAACGATGCAGACCCTCGCCGACAAGATCGGGGAGTATGTGAGGAGTTAAAATAAACGGCTCAGCCCATGGGCTGAGCCGTTTATTTGCATTGTATTGTAAGGGTTTTCTATGCTAATGTGAAGCCATGCGATACCTCGGCATAGACTATGGCACGAAAAAGGTGGGGCTCGCCCTCTCGGACGAGGTGGGAAGTATGGCGTTCCCGGAAAGCGTGGTGCCCAACACCAAAGACCTGCTTGATGTGGTCGCACGGCTTGTCGCCGATCGCGGTGTGGAAGCGATCGTGGTGGGTGAGTCGCGCGACTACAAAGGTGCAGAGAATCCGGTGCACGCTCCAGCAAACGCTTTTGCGCAGGAACTTGGCGGGAAAACAGGACTTCCTGTTTCGTTTGAGCCGGAGTTCATGACCTCGGTGCAAGCGCGCTCGTTACAAGGGGATAGTGGTATGATAGATGCATCGGCCGCGGCACTGATGCTCCAGAGTTTTCTTGACCGCACCAACAAACGATCAATTCTTGACGATGATAACGAAACCTAATATGGAACCAAAACCAACCATCACCATCGACGATTTTGCAAAGCTCGACATTCGCATCGGACGCGTTCTCTCCGCGGAGAAAATCCCCGAAGCGGATCGTCTCATTAAGTTTTCTGTTGATCTCGGCGAGGAAGCACCACGACAAATTCTTTCCGGCATTGCTGAGCATTTTCCTGATCCAGAAGTACTCGTGGGCAAGCTTGTTCCCGTTGTTTCAAACCTTGCGCCACGTACGATCCGTGGATACGAAAGCAATGGCATGATCATGTACGCGGTAGGCGAGGGAGAGAACTTCACCACGCTTGAGCCGGGGAAGGAGATAACGCCGGGGACTTCTATTAAATAGACACCATGCCCGACTTCTTACACTTCGACATCCCGGCATTGGTCCAAACAGCGGGGTACATCGGCTTGTTCGCGATCGTCTTCGCAGAATCGGGACTGTTTTTCGGATTTTTTTTTCCAGGCGATAGCCTCTTGTTTACGGCAGGCCTCCTCGCGTCGCAGGGACTCCTTAATATCTGGCTCCTTGCGTCGCTCATGACGCTGGGCGCCATCTTGGGCGATAGCGTTGGGTATTGGTTCGGCAAGAAAGTCGGCCCAAAGATCTTTACGCGCGAAGATTCGTTCTTCTTTAACAAGCGACACATAAAGCGTACGGAAGCATTCTATGCAAAGTACGGACCCAAGGCGGTCGTGCTCGCACGGTTTGTACCTGTGGTGCGTACCTTTACGCCGATATTGGCCGGCGTGGGCATGATGCCCTACGGACTGTTTCTCAGATACAACATCATCGGCGGGGTGCTCTGGGGCACAGGGGTAACGCTCCTCGGATATTTCCTTGGGTCGGCAATTCCTAGCGCTGAACAATATCTTTTGCCGATCATCCTGGGGATCATCGCGGTTTCGTTCATACCGATCATTCGGGAGGTCATTCACGCGCGCAATACACAGCACCCGTAGCGGCGACGGGGAGAAGTTTGCTATGTGGAGTACCACATATCGCCGGCACTCGAAGAATACAAATATAAGCTTAGCTTGCATTTGTGCTCCTTCTCGCTGGGCGATATACTAGAGATAACGATGCGCAGTAATTTTTACAAAATCTTTCCGGTGCCGACGTTTCTTGAGATGCCCGCAGTGGGTTTCGATATTTCCGATCACTCGATCCGGTTCGCTGAGCTCCTCGAGACGCGTAAGGGGCTCGTGCTCAAGAACTACGGCGAGTATGAGATTCCCGAAGGCATCGTTTCGTCGGGGGAGATCAAGAGTGTCGAAGGTCTCCGCAAAGTATTCGCTGACCTCCAAAAGGAACTCTCAACCAAGTTTGTGATGGTCGCATTGCCTGAGGAGCATGCCTATCTGCTTGAGCTCGGCATGGCGACCACGAAGCCGAGCGATGTGCGTTCAATGCTTGAACTTCAGCTCGAAGAGCATGTCCCGATTCCTCCGGCTGATGCACTGTTTGACTATGAACTGATGGACGCAGGACGTGTGCGCGATGGAATCATCGACGTTGCTGTCTCTGCGGTGCACCGCGGTCTCGTGGATTCGTATCTGGAAACCTTTCAGGGGACCGGACTGACGCCGACGGTGTTTGAGATCGAACCTGAATCAATCGCACGTGCGGTTATTCCGGAAGGGGACAAGGGAACCTACATGATCATGGATTTTGGTAAGACACGCACAGGAATCTCTATTGTGAATAACGGCGGCATATCGGTTACTTCGACGGTCGCCGTCGGTGGAATGTCACTTACGCGCACGATCGCCAAAGAGCTCGCGGTTTCGCTTGAAGAGGCTGAAAAGATCAAGCATGAGCGTGGCTTCGCGCGGACCCAAGAAAACGAAGCGCTCTTTGGGGCACTCATGGCGAATGTTTCAATTCTTCGCGATGAGCTCATTCGACATTACAATTATTGGCACGAGCACCCGGACGCGCACGGCAGACGCCGCGCCGGAATAGAAAAAGTGATTCTTTGCGGTGGAGACTCGAATCTTACCGGCTTTGCAGAGTTCCTCTCGCTCGGGCTCCATGCACCGGTCGAGCTTGCGCGGGTGATGCAGAATGTGAATTCACTCAGTAAGTATGTTCCTGAGATATCATTCAATGACTCACTGCGTTACGCCACCGCTATTGGGCTTGCGCTCCGTCGCCCACGATAATTTTCATGAATCTTCTTCCCCACAAAGAACAAAAAAATATCCTTGCTGATTACCGCATGAGAATCGCGGTGGTCGGGCTTTTTTCGGCGACCGTTCTTGTCACGGTCGCCCTGACGTTGCTTATTCCCGGGTTTATTATGGCGAACGGAAAAGAGTCGCTTGCGGAAAGCCAGCTTGCGCAAGCGACCGCAAACGGCGGAAGCGGTGTCGGCGCGGAAGATCCCAAAGATGTGGTGCGCCGTATTGATGCGAAAGTTCTGCTCCTTGCTCCGGCAGATGGGGGTGATCATCCGGCCACGGAAGTCATTGAAGCACTCTTGGCACATCAGACACAGGGTATCGCGATCACCGCACTCTTTTTTGATGTTGCGGCCGATGGAGGACGTATGACGATTACCGGCAATGCCGCTTTGCGTAAAGATCTGGCAGAGTTTGAGAAAGCGCTCAAGAGCGATGTGCTTTTTTCGAGCGTAGACCTCCCTCGGTCAAATTATTTGAAGCCGGGTGATATTGATTTTTCGATCATGATCGTGCTTGCGGGAGAAAAGAAGGATGCATCGAAAGAACCACCAAAGGATCCAGTAAGTAACTGATCACCATGAAGCACTTCAACAAAAAAACCGTCGGTATGCTTGTGATAGGAACACTACTCCTTGTGGGTGTGTCGGGTGCCTACGCGTATGGATTCACCGGGATGAAGAACAAGGTCAAGCACGCAGCGGAGCTCACCGAAGCATATGATGCCGAGCAGGGTAAAGATACCCGCCAGACCGCCTTACGCACCGCACTGCGCGATACGCGCGAAGAGGTTCTTCTGCTTGATGCGTACTTTCTCCACTACGATCGATTTTCAGAGTTCACCACATATCTTGAATCACTGGGGACAGAAACCGGAACAGTGGTCAGGCCGTCAGGGACGATCGAAGGGGGAGAGGGCCGCATTGGGATCGATCTTGCGATCGAAGGGCGATTTGAAGATGTCTTTCAGGCGATAAAATTGATCGAACTTTTGCCATACAAGATTCAGGTGCGCAAGATCCACATGAGTTACATGGGAGGTACCGCTGTTCCGTCGGGGGACGCGACCGGGGAGAGTTCGCTAGAAGAACCCCAATGGAAAGCAATCGTGGGGTTTGATGTGCTGAGCTTCGTAAAATAGAAGTATGAAATTTTCACTAAAATCAAAATCACTTAAAGGCTTGTTCCGTCCCCGAGAAACGAAGGATGCACTTAAGATCGAGATCACCCCGTACCGTGACTGGAAGGTCGTGGGCGAAGTGTTCTTCGTACTGCTCGTTGTCCTTGTTGCGGCGCACATCTATCTTTTTATAAGGCTTCAAGATGAGACACTCTTCGCGAGTCAGGAAGAAGAGCCGGTCATTGGATTCAAAAAAGAACGAGTACTTACGACTGTTGAGTACTACCAAACGAGAGCGGCGAAGTTTGAGGAGCGCAAAGGTGAGAAGCCGAACGTCGTTGACCCGGCACAGCCCCGCTGATAGAGTACCGAAATGTAACGGTATTGCCCCCGTAGCTTAATGGATAAAGCCGCGGACTTCTAAGCCGTTGATGGGGGTTCGATTCCCTCCGGGGGCACCAGAATCAAAACAGCCGCCTTATAAGGCGGCTGTTTTGATTTTTCTGTGGGCGATGCAGGACTTGGTCACGAGTCGTTTTCTGCTGAAAACACTCTCGACCCCGACTCACTCGCCTCCACTCGCTCCGTCTTTCAAGTCCACCTCACCCTACAAAAGAAAATCACCCGGTCTTTGCAGACCGGGCTCATTTCTATTTGTGGGCGATGCAGGACTTGAACCTGCGACCTTCCCAGTGTAAATGGGTTGCTCTACCAACTGAGCTAATCGCCCTCGTACTTATTGTATACCTACCAAAACAGCTAATCACCCCTATTCCACCCACAAACAACTACCAAGACAGCTAATCGTCCTTATTTTCTTCCACTCACGAACAACTACCAAGACATCTAAACACTCCTGATGTGTGTCTCGCCATAATACAGCATTTCCTCCTTTTTTCAATCCGATTCAAAAATTACTTTCAAGAGGTGTTTTTTCGTGTACAATGCCCCCATGCAGAAGCACATTGAATGCTTGATCAAGGGCCGCGTGCAGGGGGTGATGTTTCGTGACTTTGCACAGCGCAATGCACGCAAGCGTGGTGTTGTGGGCTGGGTAAAAAA
The DNA here is from genome assembly GCA_001823605.1 of Candidatus Yonathbacteria bacterium RIFOXYD1_FULL_52_36. Taxonomy (GTDB): domain Bacteria; phylum Patescibacteriota; class Minisyncoccia; order Phycocordibacterales; family UBA1539_B; genus 2-01-FULL-51-10. The sequence continues at coordinate 20,081 of MHUZ01000010.1, read as the reverse complement.
TGAACTTGATGGCTCGGTCTCGCTTGTTGCGGAAGGGGACGAAGCGACGCTCAAAGAATATATTGAACTGCTTTGGAAAGGCCCGCTGATCTCACGTTTCGTAGCTCGGGTCGATACGATCAATACTGTATGGTCCGACACAGTGGGCGGAATGGATGATTTCAAAATTTTCTACGACTAAATCTATGGCCAAGACGAAAAAGAATACCCCGGAATGTGTGGGCATCATCATGGACGGCAATCGCCGTTGGGCGAAGAGTCACCATGTTCCGACCGCACGCGGCCACGCCCAAGGGTACGAGACACTCAAACAGGCGGTACGTTGGGCGAAGCATGAGCACGTGGGAACGCTTGTTGTGTATGCGTTCTCGACCGAGAACTGGAAACGTAGCAAACTCGAGGTGGGTCTCCTGATGGAGCTCTTTAGCAGAGCACTTACCGAGATCGGAAAGGACGCACGCGAGGAAGATGTACGCGTAAGTTTCATTGGTGACCGCGCGCAGTTTTCAAAAACAATGCAAGCAAAAATGGGAGCGGTCGAGCAGGAGACGCGGAGTAACTCCTCGCTCCATCTTGCACTGGCGATGTCCTATGGCGGACGTGCGGAGATCACTCATGCCGTAAACACGATACTTGCCTCAGGGAAGAAGCGCGCGAGCGAGGACGATGTGGCGAAGGGACTCTGGAGTGCCGAAGCGGGGATCCCCGATCCGGATCTCATTATTCGTACCGGCGGTGAGATGCGTCTCTCAAACTTCCTGCTCTGGCAGGCGGCATATAGCGAATTCTTTTTTACCGAGACGCTCTGGCCTGATTTCTCAGAACAAGAGTTCTCCAAGATTCTGCGTGAGTATGCGAATCGCGAACGAAGGCGCGGGAAATGATATATGGAACCGACAATACTCTACGAAGATCTTGATTATGTGGTGTTGAACAAGCCGGCAGGGCTGGTGGTGCATTCTGATGGCCGCACAAAAGAGCCAACGCTTTCTGATTGGGTCATGGAGCGGTACCCCGAAGCAGAAGGGGTGGGGGAGCCCATAAAGCTTTCCGACGGAACGGTCATTCCCAAGCACGGCATTGTGCACCGACTCGATCGCGAGACGTCGGGGGCGATCATTGTTGCGCGCACTCAGCACGCGTTCGAGCTCCTCAAACAGCAATTTCAGGATCGTGTGATACAAAAAACATACAGAACGTTTGTGTATGGGGAGATCAAGCGTGAAGACGGGATCATTGATCGCCCCGTCGGGCGGAGTACCGGGGACTTCAGGCGGTGGACCGCAAGCGGGGGTGTGCGAGGCACCGTGCGCGAGGCAGTGACCGCATATCGCGTACTGCACCGCGGTAGTGGGTTCTCCTATGTTGAGGCGCTGCCCAAGACGGGGAGGACGCACCAGATCCGCGTGCACATGAAGGCCATCGGACACCCCGTGGTGGGGGACGCACTCTACGCCGGGGAGCGCCCGGCAGGTCTTGGATTCTCTCGAACAGCACTTCATGCGCTCGCTATTGATTTTAAGACCCCGGGAGGGAAGCGGGTGAGGGTGGAAGCGCCTCTTCCGGATGATTTTGTGGGTGCGGTTGCAGAAATGGAGAAGCCGTGCTAAAGTAGCGGATACTTTTTGGTTATAAAGTCATGACTATTCTACTATCCCCAGTACCGATGGCTGCGCGCGCAAAGCTCGATATTCGAGCCGGTGATACCGTGCGCGTGTCCCTCAAGATCGAAGAGAAGGGCAAGACCCGCCTCCAGGCATTTGAAGGCTTGGTTATTGCTGTAAAGCACGGCAAGGAAATGGGTGGCAATTTTACCGTACGCAAAGTAGCGTCAGGTGTGGGTGTTGAAAAGACCCTCCCGATCTACTCGCCTTCGATCGAAAAAGTCGAAGTGCTCCGCCGCTCGAAGGTTCGTCGTTCGAAACTCTATTTTATTCGTGAGAAGGTTGCTCGCGAGATCAGCCGCAAGATGCGCAACATGCGCGTGCTCGGCCGCGAGGAGGTTGAAGAAGAAGTTGAAGAGGCAGCCGAGGAAGCAGCAGTAGAGGCCGCAGAAGCGATCGTCGAAGCAGAAGTTGCTCCGGCAGAGGCTTCAGCAGAAAGCGAAGAAACTCCTGCTGAGGAGAAAAAAGAAGATTAGCATCAAAAGGCGGGAAACCGCCTTTTCTTGAATTTGGCGATAGGTTCACGTATAATCGCCGAGTACCTTCAAATGCCCAGGTGGTGAAATTGGTATACACGCATCCTTGAGGTGGATGTGCCGCAAGGCGTGGAGGTTCAAGTCCTCTCCTGGGCACCAGAAAAAAGATCCGCGCAAGCGGATTTTTTTGTACCCAGAGAAAGTGCCTTGCGGCACTTTCGAGAGAGGACTTGAAAAGGTTGAGTATATTTTTGAGAATGTACTCATGCGAAAAAATACGAAACCTGTACTGCGCCTGTAAGGTGAAAGACTCCTCTCCTGGGCACCAAAATAAAAAAACGGGTTAACGCCCGTTTTTTATTTTGGTTATTTGACTTTTTGATGCTAAGCGCTAGTCTGGTAGCAGATAGGTGATGAGGGGAGGTGTTCCATGACTGACGCACAAAACAAGCCGGCTCCGATGTCCATACGTGTTGTGTATGTACAACGTCTCCATAGCGATTGCGGGATTCGATACCGAGGACGTGTTGTTGCGATGGGCAATAAAGGGGATTACCTGTGCACCGCAAACGCATGTATCTGGATCGAGTCCCCGTTGTCATTCACCGCACATTATCGAATGTTGTGGAAAATGGATGCGGATATGTTTTTCTGCACAACAACACTCTCAGCAGTAGAGATGAATCGTGATTTCCAGGTTTTTCGCAAAGTGAGGGAAAAGACGGCAATGTTCCCGGGACAGCGCGGAGACGAGGTTGTTACATTCGAATCAGGCGCAAGTTTCATTCTTCGAAAACGCATTGGTTCCCAAGGCAAGTATGACGGGATTCCTCTCTATGTGGATACCCGACGTCAGAAGAATATTGAAATTGTTTAAAAAATACCCCGCGCCAAAATCGGCGCGGGGTTTGCTGTCTACGAATGATCAATGATGATGGTGATTGTGATGGCTAGAGGCATGCTCGTGGTCGCCAGCATTTAGTTCGTTGATGAGAAGATACGCCTGCCACACGATCCAGATCGCGATTCCGAAAGAAAGGACTGAGTCAACGATCCGCAGATCCACGCCAGCCCATGACCCTAGGACGATGATCCCTGCGCCAATGATGACCACGATACTTTGCAGATAGTCTGAATGCACGTGAACGATAAGTCCGCGATGCATTGCATGACCTGAATCCAGACGATGAAGGATTTGGTGCTGTACCCGATTGAGTACTGCGCCGATTGCCGCCACGATAAGCATCCAGCCGCCTTGAACTTCGTGGGTATCAAGGTGCCACAACCGGTCGATCGCCTCGACAAAGATCCAGACCGCCACGACCAGCAAGAGACCAATCACGATCCAGCCACCAGCACGATAGAACTGTTCATTTTTTGTCCGACGGACAATGTATGACACGAACAGTCCTGTGGTGAGTGCGCCGAGATCTGTCGCTACGTGGCCTGCATCTGCAAGGAGTGCAAGGCTGTTTGAAATGATGCCGCCGCCGATCTCGAGCAATAGGATGAACACGCCGAGCAGAAGAACCTTTGTGTACGACCGAAACTCACACCAGCAACTCTCTGGCGTGGTACAACTCTCCAAATGATTCACCACACACCTCCCGTTCAATGAGAAAGAACACTATGAATTAGACGCAGTACACCAAAAAATCGTTTGTTTGTCAAAGTTGTAATGGAATGGTATAGTGCACCTCATGCTCTACACGCGAAAGGGTGACAAAGGCGACACTGGGATGTTTGGCTGCGATCAGCGCATGTCGAAGAGTTCAGTGGTCGCTGAGGCACTCGGCACGCTCGACGAAGTGAATTCATTTTTAGGTGTGTGTAAGATGAAAGAGCAGGAAAAGATGATGCACGTAGAGGGAAGGTCCTACGAAACGATCCTCGGTGCGGTTCAGCAAAATTTGTTTACGGTTCAGGCAGAAGTTGCCGGTGCTCCCAAGCAGATCACCGAAGAAAAGGTGAAGGAGATCGAGGCACTCATTGCTGAGATCGAGGCACTGCTTCCGCCGATCAAGACATTCTTTGTTTCTGGAGGGACCGAGCTCGCGGCATCACTTGATTTTGCGCGTACGCTTGCCCGCAGGGCGGAACGTCGCGTGGTAGCAGTAGCTGAAGAGGGGAAGGTGGAGGTGGGCGCCCACACGCTCGCATTCCTCAATCGTCTTTCGTCGCTCTTGTATGCAATGGCACGTTTCGCGAATCATGTTTCAGGGGTAAAAGAAGAACCGCCGACATACGAATAGGTCGGCAGTATATATGGTGCCTATGGTGTAAAGGTTAACACTGAGGTTTGTGGAACCTTCGATTCGGGTTCGATTCCCGATAGGCACCCAAGACCAAAAAGGCGTTCGGGAAAAATCCGAACGCCTTTTTGTGTCTCGGCAGTGCCTAAGTGAGTCGACTGCTCGACTCCTGTAAGGAGAGATTCCCGATAGGCACCCTTTTATACATCAACCAACATGCTTCGCGAGTTCTTCTCGGATGCGATGCTCAAGTTCGTCGGGATGGTCGCGGTAGCGGTCTTCGATGATTGTTGCGCCGTGGTGCGCTTCGGGATATTTTTTTCCTTCACCCATAAGCAGGCGTTCGTGGAGTTCGTGAAGGATAATGAATTTTCGCTCGTTCTCGGAGAGTACCTCCTCGATCCAGATCTCGCCCGGCGGGATGAAGGTGTAGACGCGATCATGGCCACCCTCGGCATACTCGATCAAAAAGAAGTCGCGTACGAGTTTTCCGTCAATGACCCACACACGCACTGCGTCATTGCTGTACTCAGGGAGAGCAGTTTTCCTGATGCGCGCGAGAAGAGCTTTCTTGTCGCGCTTGAATTGCGCGAATTCGGATGCAAACGCTTTGAGCCGCGCGTAGTGCTCGAGGGTGTTCGCCGCTTCGTGCGCGCGTGATTCCGACACACCTGAATCAAGCAGTGCGCGTTCCGCGAGGAAGTGGTGAATAAAGAGTGCATGCTCAGAGAAGTCCGTCTCCTTATCGATCCAGAGTTCGTGTACAGGAATGAAGGGGAAGTGCGCGTGGTGGTCAAACTTTACGAAGTTTTCGTTGAGTTCCTTGCGAATGTACTCGCCATCAACGATCCATACGGCAAAGGGGCCGACCGTATCGATATGTTTTATGTGCGCCGGATGCGTCTTTACGTGCATGATGATTCTAGTATACAACAGCCGCGCTTGCTCTGGTGTGGATGACGGGGATATACTTGCCGTATGAATGAACAAGAATTGGCTACGCGTATCACGGCAATAGAAGAGAAACTCGAGGCTGTGCTCGTTGCGGTTGAACGGGTGCGAAAATATTTTTTGTGGATCCTTTGGGGTTCGGTGGCGATCTTTGTCCTTCCTCTTATCGGTCTTGTGTTCGCGATTCCCGCTTTTCTTTCGATCTACGACTCTTTCGGCACGCTGTAAGGAGGGGCATGCCGATACAAAAAAAGAGCGGCATACATTGCGTATGCCGCTCTAAAGTTTTACAAGGATCACCCTTTCGTGGCGCGGTCCCTGATCTCCTGAAAGGAGTATTCACGGACGAGTTCGCCATTCTCGAACACCGTAACGAGCTCATCATCGCCAGCCGATTCTTCGCGGACCGTCTCGAATCCGTGTCCGTTTCGAATGAGCTTTAAGCGACCGGCTTTGGAACGTTTGCCGGGGTCGGTGATGGGATCTTTCATAACATCCCGCCACATTCCATTGATGTGGATCGCCGAACACTTAATGGCGAACTTGCTCGTATCGCGGTTGACCTTCTGGAGCAATCCACCACCAGAGCCAAACGCGATGTTATCCGCTGACCACTTGGCGCGCTGCATGGCGGTGAGGATGGTATCGAGCATGGCAAGATCGATACCATCCCCTTGGATCACGCGAACGTGCGGGTCGAGCACTCGGTATCCCTTCTCGTTTACGCTCGTACCGAACGCATCACCCAGTGCTTGGAGCACCTTGAGTACCACCTCGGGCGGGTTGCCGCTGTCCGGACGGACAACGACAGTCCCGTTTCGGTTGAGCACCTGCTCCCGAAGCTCCTTGCCCCACAGATCGCGGCACGCGCGATAGATGTCGTAGCTGTCGCTTACGACCGCCACCAATCCATCGGGGAACTGCTCCAGCATGTTCCCGTAGGCATCACGTTCCCGATCCTTGCCCCACGACGTGATGGTGCTGTGCTCAGCTGCCGGAATCGAAAATCCGGCCATCGGCTCGTCGTAGTAGTCACGGGCGGTTATGATCGCCGCAAGCGTGTCCGTCCCCTTGAAGTTCACCAGGTGTGCCGCACCGCCGATACCGGCCGATTCGACCGAGGTCGATCCGCGGTAGCCGAAATCATGAACCTTGAAGTCGATGAGATCGGGACTGCCCGTTTCTTCCAGAAACTTGAGGACGGTGCGCCGCATCATGTTGCTCTGCGTAGCCACCGTGGTGGGGTACCATGCCTGAGAGGTCAGTGTCTCCAAATAGTTGGTGATCCACGGAACCGCCGGGTCGGTATTCTCGATGGTCATGAGAACGTTCGACACCGGCACTGCCGTCCCTTCCGGGACTGCACGGATGCGTACCGGCAGGCGTCCGCCATGGCGGTCCACGATGTAGCGCCATCCCGCCTCGTTGAAGATTGCGTCGGTTCCGAAGTGTGCCCGGAACAAGTCGCGGGCTTCGGCAATGTCGGCTTCAGTGACCACGGCACCGATGAGGTGCTTCTTCAGAATGTATTGCAGACCGAAGAAGATGGTGCTCGGGAACTGGCCGCCACGGCTCTCGAGGAACGAGAAGACGCGTTCGGTACCGGCCGGATACTGTTTCCAGTGGGAGGGTTTGTAACTGTCAGTGAGTAGGATCGGATTCATGGCACGCTCCTTATTGGTCAGGTTGAGAAGATCTTTTCAGGTGGGAAAGCAGGCGTTCGGCAAGCGGCCGGTGTACAGGGGTGATCACGGAGAGCACGCGCTCTATCGGGACCCACTCCACATGGTCGATGTCGTCTCCCGCTTTCGGTTCGCCGCCCAGGTGATAGGTCGCAAAGAGTGCGGTCATCACCTTGTCGTCGTCGCTTCGGTATCGCCAGTCGTTGGACCGGAATGATCCGAGGTACGTGAGCTCGTGGCAGGAAACCGGACCGGCTTCCTCTTTGAGTTCGCGGAGCGCCGCTTGCTCAAGTGATGCATCGGTCGGATCGACGAATCCTCCAATGAAGCAGAGTTCGCCGCCGTCGCTTTCCTTGCGTCCCAGGAGCACCTCCATTTCCGGGTACTTGATCACGGCGATGTCGACCGCCTGGTATGAGATCGATAGGCGGGTACGGCTTGCGTAGATCAATCCATTCCGGAAGTCCGGTCCCATGGCTGAGCGCGGAACGTTGCCGTTTCGTATGCTCGTACCCGAGGGTGCCGGGAGTGGGGGGATCGTTACGACAGAGAAGCGTCCCCGGTAGTGCGGTGCAAAACTGTCGCGTGAAGCGAAGAGTGTCACCGCGTATCCAGAGAATTGTTCATCGATCATGCGATCGAGTTCTGCCGACCAGCGATCGTTCGACGGATTGTCGAAGATCTCGCCAATCGAAGCGTCCGGATAGGCGTCTTCGATCATGGCGGCCCGGATGGGGTAGGGGATCGGGTTGCGTGCCGTCGGTAAACCGCCGGAGCTTCCCAGCACAACGAAAAGTTTCTCAGATGCCTTCGCGGCGGTGTCGATCAGGTGGCGATGGCCTGCGTGGAGTTCAGGTACATGGAATCGTCCTACAATGACGCTCAGAGTGTTCATGAGAGTATCCTCGTGTTGATGTCAAAGAACAGGTTAGTGTAATAAATACACTAAGAGGGGTTACGTTTAGCGCGATATCGCGCCAAAAAGCATTGGATCGGCGTATGCGCCTTTCCGTCCCAAAAGAGCTAACTAAGTGTAGTATATACACTAACAAAGATCCTTGTCAACTCTGACTGTGGATAGGGAGGTCCGTGGGGATTCAGGAATGTTCCCCTGCGGCCTAGGTGTGAAATTGACGCAAACTCCAAAGAGGCATATGCTTTGACTATTATTGATCACGGTCTGAGCCCTATGCATTTTCCAAAGAGTCCCGCTGTTGCTACTGATGTTCTCATTTTCTCTGTACTTGAGGGGAAGCTTTGCGTGCTCCTCATTCAGATCGGAAGCGGTCCTTATAAAGGGAAGTGGGCATTGCCGGGCGGCCTCGTGGAGATGAAGGAGACCCTTGATGAGGCGGCGCTACGGATCCTTGAGGAGAAGGCGGGTGTGCGTGGCGTATACCTCGAACAGCTCTACACATTCGGCGATGTGGATCGCGATGTGCGAGGACGGAGCGTCTCTGTTGCATACTTCGCACTCGTGAACGGCGATCACTATAACCCGCGCACCACTGACTACTACGCAGGTATCGGATGGAAGGATGTGCGCCGGTTGCCGGCCATGGCGTTCGACCACAAAAAGGTTGTTGAATTTGGAGTGAAGCGCTTGGCGAGCAAACTCGCGTACTCCAATATCGCGTACGCGCTCTTGCCACGCGAGTTTACCTTAAGCGATCTGCAATCGGTGTACGAGGTCATTTTAGGGCGGACACTCGACAAGCGGAATTTCCGAAAAAAGATTCAGGAGGTCAAGTTGGTGAAGGAGACGGGGAGTATGCGGCGCACTGGCGCTAATCGTCCAGCAAAGCTCTATGCGTTCTCCCAATCACGCCCGACACTTGTCGATGTTTTGTAAGATAACGATCAAGTCTATGAAAGACCAGCAAAAGCAAGTAGACGAGTGGGTGAGTCAGTACAAAATGGGGTATTGGCAGCCGCTTGAGATCATGGCACGGCTTACCGAGGAAACGGGCGAGCTGGCGCGTGAGCTCAATCATCGGTTTGGTCCGAAGAAGAAAAAAGCAGAAGAAGATACGGCGGATCTTGAGAACGAAGCGGCCGACATTATTTTTACCCTCTGTTGTTTAGCTAATTCTTTAAACCTCGACCTTGATCGCGGTTTCAAACACGCGATGGATAAGTGCTATGGGCGGGACAAAGATCGTTTCGAGAAAAAATAACAATCTATGCAGGCAAGCGTATTATTCAAGGAGTGGCTTTGGCGATACGAACGACACCTTTCGTCGCTCGCGCTTGTTCTGGGTTTCATTGTAGATAGCTTGACGCTTCGGCGCGTGGACCTTCTTCTTGAGAATGTTGTCCTCGTTTCATACTTGGGTATAGCAGGAGCGGGGATCGTCTTGATGCATTTGCACGGGGCGCAAAAGATATGCGGAGCACTTGTTGCCACCGCATCTCCGCTTGTGCCGATCGCGATGCAGTTCGCATTCGGGGGACTCTTCAGTGCATTTTTTATTTTCTACACGCGGAGCGCTGCTCTGGGAGAGAGTTGGCTCTTCCTTGTGTTTCTTTTGGCGCTTTTGATCGGCAATGAGCGGTTTCGTGCGCGGTACACCCGACTGAGTTTTCAGGTCACGATCTTCTTCATCGCGCTATTTTCATTCTTTATTTTTTCAGTGCCGGTCGTGGTAAAGACCATGGGTACGTTGATCTTCCTCTTGAGCGGAGCGGTGAGTCTCGCGGTGATTAGCTTCTTGGTGTACCTCCTCCGCCTGATTATTCCTGATAATGTGCACCGTGCATGGAAACATATCTGGCGGGGGATCGGCGGGGCGTATCTGGTGATCAATCTACTGTACTTTGCCAACATGATCCCGCCGATCCCGCTTGCGCTTAAAGATGCCGGCATCTATCATGGCGTGACGCGCACGACAGATGGAACCTATGAAGTGCTCGACGAAAAACGTTCTCTTGTGGAGTTGATCAAGCCGTACCACACCATCCATGTTGTTCCCGGGGAGCCAGTGTACGCATGGAGCGCAGTCTTTGCGCCAACGAAGCTCTCGACCACGGTGCTCCATCGCTGGCAGTACTTTGATGAGCAAAAAGATTCTTGGGTGACCACCACACAGATACCCTTTTCTGTTTCCGGCGGGCGCGATGGCGGGTATCGCGGGTACTCGTATAAGACCGCACTTACGCAAGGCAAATGGCGCGTCGACGTGGTTACGCCCGGCGGGCAAGTTGTGGGAAGAATGAAGTTTACGGTACACTATGTAGATACTTCCCCCGAGCTTCATCGTGAGGCACGGTAGCAATCCATGAGTAAAAAATTTCCCGCAATGCTTCTTGGTGTGTACGGCATACTTTTTGCCGTGCTTGCATTTGAGCCCGTTGATCGCGGGACATGGTTCGCCGAGAACCTCACCGTGTGGATCATTGTAGGCGCACTCGTGCTTTTGTATGTGCGTGGCGTACGGTTTTCAAATACCGCGTACCTCCTCATGAGTGTTCTTGTATTCCTCCATACGATCGGCGGGCACTATACGTTTGAAAAAGTTCCGTTCGATTTCATTACGAATCTGTTCGGGTTTGAGCGGAATCATTACGACCGCCTCGCGCACTTTACCGTAGGTTTCTATGCTTTTGCCATCGCGGAGTGGATCGCATCGGTGCGAGGCATCACCAACAAATTCTTGTTCTATACCTATCCGGTGCTTGCGATCATGGCGGTTGCGATGACGTATGAATTGGTCGAGTGGGTCTATGCAGCAAATGCGGGCGCTGAAGCGGGCATGGCATACCTGGGAAGTCAGGGTGATATCTGGGACGCACAAAAAGATATGCTTGCCGATACGCTCGGGGCGATCACCGCAATGGTTTTGTATGTAGTTGTCCATCGGAAGAAGAATGATTAGACAGCACGAGCAGTTTCCTGTAGTGTACGAATAATGATGAAGTCTTCAATGAAGAATATCCTCTACGCCGCTCTCATTGCGGCGCTTTTTTGTACACTCGCCGGAGGAGTGTGGATGCTCCGTTCATCGAGTAGCTATTCCAAGACAGCGTCGAGCGAGGCAGGAGACCCCCTCGGCTTTTCTCTTTTGGCACTTCTCTACAAAATAGCGGCAACGCCCGTATCTGCTGAATTCGTACCACCCGCTCAAGGAAAGGCGGCACTTGCAGATCTGCCGAATCGCTCCATCACGCTTTTTGAGAATGGCGCTGAGGTTACAAAGATACCGATCATAAGTATCGGCAAGCCGGGGACTGCGTGGGAAACTCCTGCGGGGAACTACGAGATCCTGACGAAAGAAGACCTCCACTTCTCATCGCTCGGAAATGTGTGGATGCCATACAGTATGCATTTTTTCGGCAACTTCTTTGTGCATGGCTGGCCGTATTATCCTGACGGCACGCCGGTCGGTACGGGGTATTCGGGAGGATGTATTCGGCTCAAGACCGAAGACGCGCAGGTACTCTATGAGTTTGTTGATATCGGCACTCCGATTCATGTGCTCGGAGGGGAGGGTGTGCGTGAACGCACGCAGGATAGTTCCTCGGCATACTATTTGACCAAGGGTGGTGACCGTCCGACTGTATCCGCATCAGCCTATGCCGTGACAGACGCAGAAACTGGAGCACTTCTTTTTGCGCGGGATGCAAACACAGAGCACTCTGCCGAAAGCGTTGCGCGGCTCATGGCGGCACTCGCTGCGGTTGAGGTGGTAAACCAGTTCGCGCCGCTCAGCATTACGTTTTCGTCGGGCGACACTGATACCGTGTTGGGCGACGATGCAATCGCACTGCTTCTGGAAGGAAACACAAGCGCCATTGAAGTGTTTCGTGTGCGCGCAGGGGCGAAACGATTTGATGCCGCAATGGCAGGGAAGGCTCGCGCAATGGGACTTACGCAGAGCACTTTTGGGAGCGACCCACTCATTGCGGCGACAACACCGAAAGACATGAGTATTTTTGCGCGATATTTATATCGTAACAAGCAGTATTTTTTCAAGAAAACAAGCGTTCCCGAAGAAGAGATCACAGGGGCTCGCGGGCTCGTGCACACGGTTGTCTACCCGACGATCACACTTGGGGAAAATGGCGTGTATCGAGGAGGTGTCATTGGGAGTAGTTCGGGAGATGCGTTAGTGTTGATGGACCTCCCGCTTTCTGAATTTGAAAAACGTCCGATCGTGGTATCCCTTCTTGACTCAAAAGATCCGGCGCGGGATGTTGAGGCGCTCGCTGAATTTACAAAAAACCACTTCGTGCACCGCCCCCAAAAGTCTTTTGTGAAAAGCGTCCTCTCTAAGGAAGGAGAGAGCGTGCTCTCAAAAGCGCTCACCTTTCTTCAGAGTGCGGCGCTGGCACACGAACTTAAAAAGGGCGAGGGGTTGCGTGACGGAGAATCCCGCGTCATACTATCTCCATGAATTTCTTTGAGCAGGGGAGAGCACAGCTTGTGGCGCTCCTGGGCGGAACAGCGTTTGCGTGGTATTCAGTAGCAGTAGATGCGCTCCGCTTCTATCGAACGGAAGGGACATTGTTTAAAGTGTCAGATTGCGTCTATCCCAATCCGATCACGACGCCGTGTTTTTGGGGAGCAGTACTGTTCGTGATTGTGCTCGTTTTTGCGCTTCGTGCACGCAAGAGTGCCGATCCTCTGAAACGCCAGCGGAATATCCTCATGATGCTTCTCGGAGGAACGCTTTTTGCCTGGGCAAATTTTTCAGTTTCTTCCTGGAGTTTCTTCTTGGCTCCCAAGGGTGAGGGAACGTCGTGTTCAGGAGTTCCTGCCGACTCACCATTCGTGACCGCATGTTTTTATGGAGCGCTCTTTTTCACGGCGTCGCTTGTTGCCGGCTATGTTTTCTTTCGTGCATTAAAGCGGAACACTACGGTTTCGTAGCTATACAATTTTGTCCCTAGTTTTTTGAATGGTATCATTGGGCACATGAACGACCTTCTGCAGTTCGACGGTACACACAGTATGCTTTCCGCATCGGATTTTTCTCCGGAGCGGAATGATCTCCAGAGTGCCGTAGAGCGTATGGTTCACGCCGCGGAACAACCCGGATACGATGATCCGCGCGCATTCGTGAACCTTCCGGAAGACCAAGAGCTTTTGAAGAGTGTGGAAGAGGTGATACAGGGGATCGATACCGGAACACTTACACACGTTCTTCTCATAGGCATCGGCGGATCGAGTTTGGGAATGCGGGCTATCGCGCATACGATTTCCTCAGGGGGTCCGCGTATTTTGGTTGCGGAGACGGTGAGCGCATACGAAGCGGAGGCCATCACTGCAGTGCTCGACCGAGAGGTCAGTAGTGCGGAGGGGATCGTGGTGATTGTGGCGAGCAAGTCAGGGGCAACGACGGAAACAGCCGCGAACGCAGCTTTATATATTGAGTTCCTTACAAAAAAGTTTGGATCCATTTCTCACCGTGTCATTGTTTCCACGGATGAGGGGTCACCACTTGCAGGGGTCGCCGCACAAGAAGGGTACCGCTGTGTCCCTATCCCCAAAATGGTCGGGGGTCGGTACTCGGTGCTTTCCTCCGCAGGACTTCTTCCTTTCGGGTTTGCGCGCGGAAACACGAATGGATTACTTGAAGGAGCACGTACTGCGCGTGTAGCATTTCTCCGCGAGGGAACGGCAAGTGTCGCGGCACAGTACGGTGTGGCACTTGCTTCATACGCACAGGCAGGACGACGCACGCACAACATGTTCGTGTTTGACCCCACATTGGAAGATCTGGGGAAGTGGTGGCGCCAGCTTGTAGGGGAGAGTCTGGGTAAAAATGAAACGCGCGCCGGCGGTGTTTCGGAAACGAGCATTCTTCCCACGGTTTCTGTCGGATCGACCGACCTGCACTCGGTAGGACAGCTGTATTTAAGCGGTGCCCCGGGTATTGCCACTACGTTTGTAGCAGTGGGTCAGCCGGAGATGATCATTCCTGCACACGGTATCGCCGAAAGACTCGTTTCGGGGCTTGGCGGAGCATCGTCTGCGGCGATCACGGACGCGATCTTGGAAGGCACAAAGCGGGCATATACGGAGAAGAAGTTGCCCTACCTCTCGATCCATCTGCGGGATCTTTCACCCGAGGCGATGGGTGCATTCATGGAAACCCAGATGATCGCGGTGGCGATTGCGGGGGAATTGCTGGATATCAATGCGTTCGACCAGCCGAATGTTGAGGATTATAAGCGAATAACCCGAGGGCTCCTCTCGGGCGGTGTGGATATGATTACATAGCCACCGCACTCGCTCGAGAATGTGAGGAGTACCTCCCTTCCTCTCGCTCACTTGTGGTATGGGTACATATCCACGACACTCGCTCGGGAGAGAGCGTGCACGCTCTCTCCGCTCACTCGCTTGTGGATAAGCCACCCCTTTAATGGGGGTGGCGTGGTATACTATTAAAAATTCAGACCAGTAATCAATTTATTTTTATGAGCGATCTTCTTTCAGAAATCGGTACAGTTTCTCCTGACATGTTTTCGAGCACAGACTCGTTGTTAAGTTTGTATTCTTTTTGGAGTTTTGTGATCGTCGCGGTCATTACGAGTATCCTTGTGTTTGTCACCGCAACAAAGATGAAAGGGGGTCTTTTCGGGAAAGTGCTCTACTATTTTGGAGCCGGCATGGTGCTGATCCTCATCTCACTCGTCCTTGTGTCGATCAAGGAAGGGTCGCCTGCTTCATACACGGACGTAGCGCGCGACATCCTTAATATCGTCGGGTTTATCCTTATGGCGATCGCCGCAAACAAACTTTACTCATTCACTAAGGCCCAGTAATTCTCTATGAATGAACGAGAACAATACATGGCACTCATGAGCGAGATTATCCAGAAGCAGATCGTGATCTTGGGCCCTGAGATCGCGGTGCTCAAGGCACGCAATGTGCCGGAGATCTCTATTGAGAATGACGGCAAAGTAGCCGACATCAAGGGAGATCCTGGACAGGCGCTTGAAAAACTCATTGATACGTACGTGGAACTTTCAGGACAGATCGTGCGCAACGCCCTTGGTTCCATCTTTACTAAATACCCTGCAGTGAGTGCGAAGCAGAGGTCTGGCGCTTAGCGCGAAACGGTCATGGACGTACTTTTAGGTACGATTCTTGGACTGGTAGGAATAGGAGCGCTTGTATTGAGCGTTTTTGTGTTTCGGCGCGCTAAGCGTGTCACGGCGGCTACGCTTGCTGAGCAAGAAGAAATGCGCCAGCGCATGTACGAACTTGCCATCCTTAAAGAGGTGGGGGATCGCATCGGATACTCACTGAATATTCAAAAGGTTGCCGATGTGATCGTTGGATCACTCAATCAATTTATTGAATACAGTACGGCGTCGTACATGATCCTTGGTCCCGAAAAGATCGCCTTCCGTGCTGATATTGATAAAGCGGTCTCCCACGCATTTCTTGATGACGTGAAACAGCGCATGCGCCTCTCGCTTGCGGCGATTCTTGATCGCGATCTGGGCAAAGTTCCCCTTGAGGAAACCGTGACGGGGGCGATCCTGATCGAAGATCAGGGTACCTCGGTACAATCATTTTTCAACATCCCCCTCGTCATTGCCGGGAACGCGGTCGGCGTGCTCACTGTTGCTCACACAAAAGCGGGGCTCTACAAAGAAAAAGAGATGACGATGCTCTACAAGATTGTGGGGCAGGCTTCGCAGGCCATCACGCAACTTGAAGAAGTGGTAACGCTTGAGCGCGGAAAACTTCAAGCAATGGTCGAAAGCATGCAGGACGGCGTTCTAATGACTGATACCGGCTTTCGCGTGTTGGTTGCAAACTCAGCGCTTCGTGGTGCCGTCAATATTCCGCTGGGGCGTGAACTTACCATCTTTGATATTGTGGATGCGTGTGGCGGAGTTCTTGATTTTAAAGGACGGCTTGAGGAAAGTATTAAGCTTGACCGGACATTCGTTGCGGGGGAGGTCAATTTGAGTGGGAGCATCTATCAGGTGTTTATTTTCCCCGTAAAGAGCGCTACCGCGCAGGGCTTGGGGGTTTTGGGTGGCGGAGTGATCTTTCACGACGTGACCCGCGAACGTGCTGCTGAAAAAATGCGCGAAGACTTCACGTCGATGATGGTTCACGAACTGCGCTCGCCACTCGACAGCATCAAAAAGATCGGGGAACTCTTGCGAACCCCCTCGATCCGCGACGATAAAGCTTCATACGATGAGTACATGGGCATGGTGTATCAGAGTGCCTCGAACATGCTCGAATTGGTCAACGATCTCCTCGATGTAGCAAAATTAGAAGCAGGAAAATTCCAGGTTCAGAAAAAGCCGACCAGTATCCGCACTACGATCGAAGACCGCGTGAAATTCTTTGACGCGCAGGCGCGCAATGCTACAATCAAGCTAGATTTTGCATTTGATGGCCATGTTCCCGACACGCTCATGTTCGATCCTGTACGTATCAGTCAGGTTCTTTCAAACCTGATCTCAAATTCTATCAAGTTCACCCATCCCGGGGGAGCCATTCATGTGCACGCACTGCTCCATACGCAAGGGCGATCGATCAATGAGGAAGTGACGCAGGCAGGGCTTTCTTGGTTCGTCAAAGATGCGGAAGAGAAATTTAAAGATCTACCCAATTGCGTAGTGGTTTCAGTGACGGATAGCGGTGAAGGTATCTCGTCGGAGAATTTACCAAAACTGTTCAACAAATTCGAACAGTTTGCGACGAGTGCTCGAAGCGGTGAAAAGAAGGGTACCGGCCTCGGTCTCGTGATAACAAAAGGTATTGCAGAGACACATGGCGGTTTTGTGGGGGTTGGCTCACAAGAAGGGGTAGGTTCGACATTTTATTTCACCATAACAGCGTAACGATACATGAAAAAAATTCTTATTGTTGATGATGACAAGATCTTTGCGAAGATCTTACGTGACGGCCTTGGAGTTGAGCGAAAAGATGTGTACGAGGTCACTGCAGTACATGACGGGGAAGAGGGATTGGCAAAGATACAGGAGCTGAAGCCCGACCTGGTAGTGCTCGATATCATGCTTCCCAAGATCACAGGTATTGAGATTTTGGAGAAACTCAAAGAAGAAGGAGTAAGCACCCCTGTTCTCATGAGTACGCAGATCGCAGACCTCGAGAAGATCAGTCGCGTGGTAGAGCTTGGTGCGAAGGGGTATATCATCAAGTCGGATTATAGTCTGGAGCATATTATTCGCCAGATCGACGAAATCCTGAAGTAAATAAAATATCAAAAAGTAAAATCATAAACATTTACAGGGTGACGCAGTGATGTCCCCCCAGTATCTTTTTGCGTTTTGATCTTTCATATTTCGTTTTTCCTAATGTCCCCCAACGAATATCTCAAAGGTAAAAAAGTGCTCGTCGTGGTGCTCGGCATTCATGGCGGAGGAGTAGCCACGGCAAAGTGGCTTTTTGCGCATGGGGCAAAAGTTTCGGTGACTGATCTGCGCACCGCAGACGAGCTTGCCGCGTCGCTCAAAAAATTCACCCCCAAAGAGCGCTCGGGGATCAGTTTTGTGTTGGGTGGCCAGCATGAAAAAGATTTTCAAACCCACGATATTGTGGTGCTTGGTCCCGGGGTGCCGCGTGAGAGCAAGTACCTTGCCGCGGCTGTTAAGGCGAAGCGCGATATCCAAAACGACGCATCACTCTTTTTCAAATTTACTGAGAATCAGGTCATTGCAGTGACGGGGACGCGTGGCAAGACCACCACCACGCACTGGATCGCAGAACTGCTTTCAAAAAAATATGGGCCGATCGTACCAACGGGAAACAATCCTAAGAATCCATTTCTTGCTGAACTGCGTGCACTCGAAAAAACAAAAGACAAAAAGCGCCCGGTGGTAGTTGAGGCGTCATCGTGGCAACTTGAGTATGCTGCGCGCGGGGGAAAGGCACCGCATGTTGCGGTCATTACGAACATCTTCCCCGATCATCTAAATCGCTATGGCGGATCGATAGAAGCATATGCAAAAGCGAAGGCCGAGATCTTTCGTCTGCAAGATGCGAATGACACGCTCATTCTCAATGCAGACAATCGCTTCACGTCGTTCTTTTTGAAGCGTAAACCAAAGGCGCGCATTCAATATTTTTCGATGAAACCGCTCGCCAAAAACCGAGACGGGATGTTTGCTGACAAAGGTGCTCTGTGGTGGAAAGAGGGGAAGGAAGTCAAAAAGATCTGTTCGATCAAAACATTTGCCAAAGAGCGGGGAGAGCACAGCGTTGCCAATGTTATGGCGGCGATCCTTTCCGTGCGCGTGCTCGAACCGCGCCTGAACGTGACTGAGTCACAACTGCGAAAACTTCCCGGCGTGTATATGCGCCAAGAGGTGGTCCTTGAACGCAAAGGACTCAAAGTGGTGAACGATAGTACCGCAACCTCACCGGATGGGACGATCGCCGCGATCAAGACTTTTGCAGGAAAGAGCACGGTGTTCATCGTGGGCGGCACCAACAAAGATCTTTCGTTTGACGATCTTGCGAAAGAGGTCAAGTGCTCGGTTCCCCCGAGCCACCTCGTACTTTTAGGCGGGTCTGCGACCGACGGACTCGTTCACGCGCTTTCAAAAAAGAAGTACTTTGGGAAAACAGCTCCACAGCGCCTGGAGACCCTCAAAGAGTGCGTGGAGCGAGCACGTGGAATCATCGGCACAAAAGGCACGATCGTTTTCTCGCCCGGCGCCGCAAGTTTTGAGAAGTTTAAAAATGAATTTGATCGCGGTGAGCAGTTTAATAAGCTTGCAAAGGAGATTTTTGCGCGGGGGTAGTATTTTTTGAACCAAGGTGTAACATAATAGGTATAAGGTCGCGTTTACCAATCCTAATCGTAAAATCATATGTACGGATACGGAATGGGGTACGGGACGATGGGCGGGTGGGGGATCCTCGGCCCGCTCATGGGGCTCCTTGTCCTCGCGTTTCTTGTCTTGGGGATCATGGCGTTCGTGAAGTATCTCTGGGGTGACAAAAGGGGAAATGGTAAGAAACTTGGCGAATAGCCGTCTTTAGCATGTAAGCACCCGTACCACCTTGGGTGAGGGGGTGCGGGTGCTTTGTGTTTTGACACAGAAGGTTATACTAATGAGTAAGTTTTAATATTTTAAGAGTTTTATTATGGAAGAACGCAACATGGGGGGAGGCATGATGAATAGCATGGGACGTCATCGTGGCGTTATCGTGGTATTGCTCATTGTGCTTACGGCATTTTTTGCCGTGAAGACGATCGGCGAGATCAAGAAGGTTGGCGTGATCGGCAAAGATATTGCACCGCAAGCAGTGATCAGCGTCTCGGGTGATGCAGAGCGCTTTATGAAGCCGGACACCGCAACGGTTTCGTTCACGGTGCGCATGGACGCAAAAACGGTTTCAGCCGCACAGGAGGAGGTGACCAAGAAGGCGAACGCGGCCATCGATGCGCTCAAGGCGCTTGGTGTTGAAGAGAAGGACATTAAGACTATTTCGTACAACATTAATCCGAAGTACGAATGGAACACATCAGTCTATCCGTGTAGCGACTATCGTTGCCCTCCTGGGAAGCAGGTTTTGGTCGGATACGAAGTTTCACACTCGAGTGAGGTAAAGATCCGCAAGATCGACGATACCGGCGCAGTGCTTGGTAAGCTCGGAGAACTTCAGGTGACCGAAGTGGGTACTGTTGCCTTCAGTATTGAAGATGAGGACAAGGTTCGCGCAGAAGCACGTGCAGAGGCCATCAAAGAGGCAAGAGAGAAAGCCAACAAGCTCGCTGACGACCTCGGGGTGAGTCTCGTGCGCATTGTCTCATTCTCTGAGAACGGCGGCGGAAGCCCGATCTACTACGCTAAGGCGATGGATGCATACGGCATGGGTGGAGCAGAGTCAGCTCCTGTGCCGCAGATCCCGACCGGAGAGAACCAGATCATCTCAAACGTGACGATCAACTACGAGGTTCGTTAAGGAACCGCTTCACCTGTGGTGACACAAAAACCCTGCATAGAGCAGGGTTTTTGTTTGTTAACATTGCAGCAATAGACGTTACACTCTACTGTTTTGGGCATGAACTCATATGACCCGCACTACATGGCGCTCAAGGAGACAAAATT
>MHUZ01000009.1 GCA_001823605.1 Candidatus Yonathbacteria bacterium RIFOXYD1_FULL_52_36 | reverse complement strand
ATGTAGTGCGGGTCATATGAGTTCATGCCCAAAACAGTAGAGTGTAACGTCTATTGCTGCAATGTTAACAAGAGTAACGATGTCGTGCATAGCCGAACATTTGTGTTGAGTGTCGAACGTATGGCATAGATGTATTGTAGGCAACGGTGCGTTGACACCCCGGGGTCACCCGATATAATAGGTCAACTTCAGCGCTGGGTACGCCAGCGCTTAATTTAGTAGCTTAAACGGATACAAAAAGTATGAGCACCAAACGAAAGATCATTCCGCTCGGCGATCGGGTATTGGTGAAGCCCCTTTCGGCCGATGACAAGAAGACCGCATCTGGGATCATTATTCCCGACACGGTTTCGCAAGAGAAGCCGGAGCAGGGCACCGTGGTAGCTGTGGGTGCCGGCCGCGTGAACGATGACGGCAAGGCAATCCCCGTAAGCGTAAAAGTTGGCGATACCATCATTTTCTCGAAATATGGACCCGATGAGATCAAGGTCGACGGCGAAGAATATTATATTCTTGGCGAATCAAGCATTTTGGCAGTCATTAAATAAGTATTTCTATGGCAAAACAAATCCTCTATCACGAAGACGCGCGCGAGGCACTCAAAAAGGGTGTTGAAAAGGTTGCACAAGCCGTACGCATCACCATGGGTCCCCGTGGACGCAATGTGGTCTTGGACAAAGGGTATGGCGTGCCGATGATCACCAACGACGGTGTTTCGATCGCCAAAGATATTACGCTTCCCAACAAGTTCGAGAACATGGGCGCCGAGATCATTAAAGAGGTTGCCACCAAGACCAATGAGACGGCAGGAGATGGCACCACGACCGCCGTTGTTCTTACGCACGCCATCATCGCTGAAGGCATGAAGCAGACCGCCATGGGGTTGAACGCCATGGGTCTTCGCATCGGCATCGAGAAGGCGGCCGCAGATGCTGTTGCCGCACTCCGGGCGATGGCAAAGCCCATCAAAGGCAAGCAGGAGATCAAACAAGTCGCGACCATTTCCGCAGAGTCAGAAGAGATCGGCGGAATCATCGCCGAGACGATCGAGAAGGTCGGCAAAGACGGCGTGGTGACGGTCGAGGAGTCGCAAGGATTCGGCGTTACTTCAGAGTACGTTGAGGGACTTGAGTTTGATAAAGGATATGTCTCCGCGTACATGATCACCAATGCCGAGCGCATGGAGGCAGAGTATCGCGATGCACCGATCCTCATTACGGACAAAAAGATCTCATCAATCAAAGACATTCTCCCTGTCCTTGAGAAACTCGCCCAGACCGGCAAGAAAGACTTGGTCATCATTGCGGACGATGTCGAGGGTGAGGCACTCGCGACCTTTGTGGTGAACAAGCTCCGCGGAGCCTTCAACATTTTGGCGATCAAGGCACCAGGATACGGCGACCGCAAAAAAGATCTGCTCCAGGATATTGCCGTGACCGTGGGTGCAAAAGTTGTCTCTGAAGATCTTGGGATCAAACTCGAAAACGCAGAGCTCACGATGCTCGGCCGCGCAAACAAGGTTGTTTCTACCAAAGACACCACCACGATCGTGGGGGGTAAGGGAAAGAAAGCGGACATTGTTGCGCGCATTGCGGCACTCCGCACGCAGGCAGAAATGACCGAGTCAAAGTTTGATCTCGAGAAGCTCGAAGAGCGCATCGCGAAACTTTCCGGCGGGGTTGCCGTAATCAAGGTTGGTGCGGCGACCGAGTCAGAAATGAAGTATTTGAAATTGAAGATCGAAGACGCCGTGAACGCAACCAAGGCCGCGATCGAAGAGGGAATCGTGCCGGGCGGTGGCGTGGCACTCGTGCGCGTTGCGGACAAGCTCTCAAAGGGAAAGAAATCGGGCGGGATTGAAGAAGACGCGGGTTACCAGATCGTCCTCCGTGCACTCGAGGCACCGCTCCGCCAGATCGCGGTCAATGCCGGCAAAGGCGATGGCTCGATCATTGTTGAGAAGGTAAAGGAGATGGACGGCAACGGCGGGTACGATGCGCTTTCGGGTGAGTTCGTGAAAGACATGGTCTCGGCCGGCATCATCGATCCGGTCAAGGTTACCCGAAGCGGTGTCGAGCGTGCGGCATCGGCGGCAGCGATCCTCCTCACGACCGAGGTGGCGATCACTGACGAACCGAAAGAAGACAAGGGCGGTGCGCCTGATATGGGAATGGGCGGTATGGGCGGGTACTAAAAACCCTATATTTCAGAAGGAATTTAACGGCTCAACAAACGGCTCAGCATTGCTGAGCCGTTTGTTGTTGACACCCTTCATTTTTGGGCATTATGCTATACTAGAACAACCTAATTTGTAATATTATATTGTTATGGACACACTTACTATTGTTTTGATCGTGATCGGCGTACTCGCCCTTTGGGTGATTTTCGCCTACAACCGTTTCGTGCGGCTTATTACCCGCACCAAGGAGGCGTGGGCAGATATTGATGTTCAGCTCAAGCGTCGCTATGACCTAATCCCGAACCTCGTGGAGGCAGTAAAGGGATACGCTACGCACGAGAAGACTGCGTTTGAGAACGTGACCAAAGCGCGTGCTGCGGCAATGGGTGCGAGTACGGTCGCAGAGCAGGGAGAGGCGGAGAATATGCTCACGGGCGCGCTCAAGTCGCTCTTTGCGGTTTCTGAAGCATATCCGGATCTCAAAGCAAATCAGAACTTTATGGAGCTCCAGCGTGAGCTCTCGGATACGGAGAACAAGATCCAGGCTGCTCGCCGTTTCTACAACGGCAATGTGCGTGACCTCAATATCTCGATTGATTCATTCCCGGGAAATATGATCGCCAAAACGTTTAGCTTTATGAAGCAAGAATTCTTCGAGCTCGAAGAAGGCGAGGCAGCAGCACGTCAGCCAGTCGCGGTGAAGTTTTAATAGTTTTTTGAACCACCATGAATAAACTACTCATCGGAATCCTTGCGGTCCTTGCCCTCGGGGCATTCTACGTGTTCGGTGCGTACAACAATCTCGTGACCATGAACGAGGGGATCGATGGACAATGGGCGCAGGTGGAGTCGCAGTACCAGCGCCGATTTGATCTTATTCCTAACCTTGTTGCATCTACGCAAGGTGTGCTCAAGCAGGAGCAGGCGGTATTTGGTGCTATTGCCGAAGCGCGTACACGCTATGCCGGCGCAGGAACTCCTGACGAGAAGGCCGCAGCCGCGAGCGACGTTGAAAGCGCCCTCTCAAGACTTTTGGTGATCGTAGAAAACTACCCGCAACTTAAATCGTCGGAAACGGTCCAGACGCTCATGACTCAGCTCGAAGGTACAGAGAATCGTATTGCGGTAGAACGCCAGCGGTTCAACGATCAGGTACGCTCATACAATACGAAAGTAAAGACCGTCCCTACATCACTGATTGCCGGCTGGTTCGGGTTTGATGCGCGCAACTACTTTGAGGCAGCAGAGGGGACTGACGTTGCTCCTCAGGTCGAGCTTTAATTCTCTCGCATGTTCAAAAAAATCTCACATTCCGTGGTGTTCGCGGCATGTATTCTTGCGCTATCAGCACCACTTTCGTTCGCATACGTAAGCCCGGGGAATCCAACCGGGTTTGTAAACGACTTTGCCGGAGTGTTGAGTGGTGAACAGAAAAATACTCTCGAGCAAACGCTTGAACAAAACAAGACGGAAACGGGAAATGAGATCGTGGTGGTTACCGTTGAGAATCTCGGCGGGGATACGGTTGAGAACTTTGCCGAGAAGCTTTTTCAGGAATGGGGGATCGGCGAGGAGGGGAAAGATAACGGCGCATTACTTTTGGTGGCGCTCGAAGACCGCGCAATGCGTATTGAAGTGGGGTATGGCCTCGAGGGGGCGCTCACCGACTCGATCGCAGGGAAGATCATCCGCAACGACATCACGCCGCAGTTTCGCGACGGCAACTACTACGAAGGCATTCGTCTAGCGGTGGATCAAATGATTGCGGTGACCAAAGGTGAAGGATATGCAGGGAGCA
Organism: Candidatus Yonathbacteria bacterium RIFOXYD1_FULL_52_36; assembly: GCA_001823605.1. Lineage (GTDB taxonomy): Bacteria > Patescibacteriota > Minisyncoccia > Phycocordibacterales > UBA1539_B > 2-01-FULL-51-10. Next base: position 25,747 of record MHUZ01000009.1, on the reverse strand, counting down.
GCGCTCTTTCAGAGAATGTTGATATTGGGGAGTGGATACCACAGGCGTTTTTCTTCATCTTTTTCTTTTTCCAGTGGGTAGGGAGCATCTTGGCACGAAGCAAGTCATGGTGGCTCGGCGGTGTCATTGGGGCGTGTATCGGTGTCGGTATCTGGGTTTTCACTACACCGATGATCGGGCTCGTTTCCGGAGCACTTCTGACGCTCTTTGGGCTTCTACTTGATTTTATTGTTTCCCGGGAATACACGAACAGCAAAGCGGGAGGACGTACACCTCGCTGGTGGGCGGGCGGTTCAGGGTTTCGTGGAGGCGGTGGCGGATTTGGTGGTTTTGGCGGCGGTCGCTCAGGTGGAGGCGGCGCAAGCGGCCGATGGTAGCATGGTATAATTCGCTGGTATGGCAACACTCTATACACATCAAGAATCAAATATCGGAAAAACATGGGCGCTCATGGCGGGGTTTCTTGTGTTTGTTATCGCGATAGGCTTTGCCTTGTCGTGGTATTTTAATGACCAATCGATCCTCTACATTGCGGTCATCTTTAGTATGGTCGCCAACATAACCAGCTATTGGTATTCGGACAAGCTTGCGTTGTCTATGTCGGGCGCACAGCCGATTACGCGCGAACAAATGCCGGATCTTTGGAATATTGTAGAGAATCTTTCAATAACCGCAGGACTTCCGATGCCCCGCGTGTTCATCATCAACGACCCGGCTCCCAATGCATTTGCCACAGGGCGCAACAAAGAGCACGCCGCGGTGGCGGTGACGACAGGGCTCATGCAGATCCTCGATCGGACCGAGCTTGAAGGGGTGATCGCACACGAGCTCTCGCATGTCGGCAACAGGGATATTTTGGTAGGGACGGTCGCCGTGGTTCTTGCGGGCGTCATTAGTATTGTTGCGGACTTCTTTCTGCGGATGTCATTCATGGGGAGCAACAGCGACCGTGGAAAAGGGAACCCCCTCATTCTTATCATTGCGATCGTGATTGCTATTCTTGCACCGATTGCGGCAACGATGATCCGCCTTGCTATATCGCGCAAGCGTGAGTTTCTTGCGGACGCATCAGGGGCGCTCCTTACGCGCTACCCAGAAGGGCTTGCGTCGGCGCTCGAGAAGATCAGTAGTCATTCACAGCCGATGCAGAAGGCAAGCCACGCCACAGCACACCTCTTTCTCAGTGACCCGTTCAAGGGCGGGGGGAGTGGTACAAAATTTCTCACCAAATTGTTTATGACGCACCCGCCGATGGAGGAGCGTATCGCAGCCCTTCGGGGAACAAGCAAAAGCGCTTAAAATCTTGACTTTGCGCTTCGTGAGCGTAGAGTGAATTTGGACCAGTTTTCCTGTTAACCAAAATGTTGTGGAGGTGTTTTCATGTGCTACATAAAGGCCTGTTCTGGGCGTGCGTGTCCAAAATCAACCGCTGATCAGAAATTTCGAACAGCTCTCGAAGAGGCAGATTATCCTCTTCGCAAGCTCATCGAGAAACCTGACGAAGTGCCATGGGGGAGGAACATTGTACTCGCTCGTGACGACGATCGTGGTGCGGATATTGTGGACGCCTTATCGCTGGATGAGGTTTCTGTCGCTGGGATGTACGATGAGCGAGATAGATTGGGGCGCCCCGACTCTGCAGAGCTCATGAACGTCCTTTTGCTCGAAGAAATGGGGACTCCCGTTCCAGGAGAAGAATATACACTCGCCGACTGGTTTGTCGGGGGGGACGAGAGTTTCTGCTCGGGTGAGGTTTCTGTGCTTGAACGCCAGGGGGATCCAGCAGTCATTGATGAAGAGCATGATCCACTGAATGTGTTTGAACAGGAGGACAGAATGAACGTCCTTTTGTTGGTGCTTGAAAAAGCCCAACTGGTGGGGATTGTCGCAGATCCAGACTCGGAAGAGTTCATTGTGTTTGCGCATTCAGTCATTGCTCAATTGCCGGCTTTCAGAGAACAGGCAAAAATGGGGTTTGCTTCCTGAAAACGTAACCAAGGAAAGAGGCGGCGTCGAATGACGCCGCTTTTGTTTTGCAACAGTGCAAAAGACGGTTAATTTTGATACAGTAGGCGAGCATTGGAGGCGTCGCATAGCGGTCTAGTGCGCACGCTTGGAAAGCGTGTGTGGGTCACACCACCGAGAGTTCGAATCTCTCCGCCTCCGCAATAATTCGCAAAGATGGATGGGAACTATCTGCGCGAAGTATCATTGAGCGAGAAGCGGGGGATTCGAAGGTCAAAACAAAACCATCTCGTGCGAGATGGTTTTGTTGTCCTCTGTCATCGGGCTTGCGCCAGATATTACTTGTTTACTGATGCCTGCGCATTTGCATGGGTTGCGACTTCTGCAATAACTGCTTCTGCCACTTGTGCTTTAGTTTGTGCTGAAGCATTTACTCCCGCATTTGCCTTAACGGCAGTGTTGTTTCGAATTTTTGATTCAAGCTCAGCTTTGGCGTAGTTCTCATTCGCTACAAGAAAACTCCACCAAGACAGTTTTGATCGAACTTCTGCTTCCGAATCTGCTTTCATTTCAACAACCGTTGTTGACTTGGTGGTTATCGGAATGAACCCAAGAAGTTTTCCTTTGTGTCGGTACACAACTTTCACCTCATATTTTCCGTCACCGTCAGAATCAATATCTAATTTCGCTACTTGCCTATTCTTGGCTGAGACATTCGCACTAAAGACATCGAGATCGGACTCCGAGGTAACTTCTGCGGAAGAGGCGACCGCGATCCCCGTAGCATTGACCCTCAATGAGGTAGTGGATTCTGATTCCGCACGGCTGTCATTCGTAGAACCTTCTTCTTGGGAATCACTTTCCAGACCTACCTCAATGCCCGCATCTACGCTTGTATCTGAGCTTACGCCTGAACCTACCCCTACCGATGTATCAATATTTGCATCAATTGCGCTGCCCAGCTCTGTCGCCACATCCGCGGTCAAACTAGAGTTTAACTGTGCATGAGAAACCATTGGTGCCAATACAAATGCTGACGACACCACGAGACTTATTCCTGTTTTTGTTAATTTCTTCACGGTATTTTGTAACTAATTATTTTACTAAATTCTCGATCTTTATGTGTCGTACTTGCCGTACACAATCCAAGACCGCCTTTTTTAAAAAATCTTACAACCCCGGTATTTCAGCTTGTATGACAGAGCCGCTCTCGACCTGTAACGGCAGATCGGTTTGTTTCTCAACTTCAATGGTTGCCTCTATATCAAGGGGGTCATTAGATTCATTTGCGCCTGAGCCCGAAACATCAGTAATTGCCTCCTTTGTGTCAACGTGTCCAGTTACATCCAATTCCTCAGGGCCATCAATATTAATATTTGTTTCAATTTTTAACTCCGCATCGATCAAATTATTATAGATTTTTACTTTTTCAGAAACATCAGTATTCTCACCTTTTTCATCAAAGATGGCACTACGCTCTAGTTCCTTTACGTTTTTGTTTGCAGCTTCAGAGCTTGCTTTCTGTGCATCCTCATCAATACCACCTCTCTGCTGTAGACTCTCCAGCTCCGCCACTCTTTTTTGGAGCAGTAGTATTCTGTACTCATTCTTAGACTCTTCGCTAAATCGAAGAGCCAACCCGATCGGCTCAATGATATTTATTTTCATGCCGTACAGTAGATCTCCGGGCAGGCTCAAAGCAGAAGCGTATGAAGTTCCAGAAACGAGCAAGACGATAACCGCTACGGCAGCCAGCACCTTCTGTCTGAAGGAAATAAAATATGAACTCAGTGAAGGCACTACCGGTTTGGTTGCAACCTCCGCGCTCTCTGAATAAATAGCTGAAAGCATGGTGTGCTTTTGAGTACCAGAAAGAGACTTCTTAGAAAAAGTTTTTTGGGCGTCATTAAATTGTTCTCGTGTAATTTTCATATCACTTAAATTTCTCCTGCAACTTTTCCTTCCCGCGATTTATCCGTACCGAAGCCAAGTTTTCAGATATATCCAATATCTCAGCAATTTCTGTCACTTTCATACCTTCAACAAATCTCATGTACACCACATCTCTAAATTCCTTGTCGAGGGCCTCAATGGCTGCCCTTAGAATCGAAGCGTCAGACACGATCTCTGCTGAACTTTCATTTGACCTCGGGTCAAACCCTTCCTCCTGCAGTTCATCCAAGGAGATTGCTTTGTCTGACTTGTAATAATCCACAATTAGATTTCTCGCAATTTGGTAAATATATTGCTTTGGCTTGGTAACTTCTTTGCCAGAAGACAGTGTCTTCCAAAGACGCAAAAAGGTCTCTTGCGTCAAGTCATGGGCGACATCTTCGTTACTTGTTTTGTACAGGCAAAGACGGTATACCACATCAGCATACCCCTGGAATAAACTTTCAAAGTTTTCTCGGTTATTGTCTTTTCCCGCTATATCTTCCATAATTCAAGACCTATTTTTTCTTATTTTCTTACGAAATGTATATGATTTCTCATACGTTTTAGATCTCGTCCCGATTTTGATGACAGTTCCGCCGTATGGGTATGCACATTTTAGCAGTCGAGGCACCATCAGTAAATCGAAAACGAGGAACCATCACAGAAACCACACTGCCTTAGTGGGTATAATGAGGTTTATTTAAAAGAATTAAAGCAAACTCATTATGAAAGGCTACATAGCAAACATTGAGCAGGTGACCAAAGAAAACACGGATTACCGTCGTGTGCTATATACGGGTCGCAATAGTCAGCTGGTGCTTATGTGCATCAAGCCGGGGGATGAGATCGGCGAGGAGGTGCATGACCTCGACCAATTTCTTCGTTTTGAGGAGGGCGACGGCAAGGTGATCCTCGACGGCGTCGAACACACCGTTGAGGCAGAAATGGCGGTGGTGATCCCGCAGGGGACGCGCCACAACGTTATTAATACCGGCTCGGAAGATCTCAAGCTCTATACGGTATACAGTCCGCCCGAACATAAGGACGGCACCGTGCATCCCACCAAAGCAGATGAGAAGGAAGAACATTTTGACGGTAAAACCACGGAGTAATCGCCCGTTCTAATGGCTATGCTATATTAGGGCGATGCAGATACAACGAAAACCCTATACGAAAGAAGATTTTGCGTGGACGCAGTGGTCTGCGAGTGATATTGCGGCTGCGGTCCCCACCATACTAGCAACGGAGGTTGACGCGCTTGAAGCACTCAAGCGTATTCCTGCCGATGAACGCACATTCGGGAACACGATTGCGGCTCTCGATATTGTTCAAAACGATGCACACACAGAACTCCTCAAAATCGACCTGCTCATGAATGTAAGCCCGCTTCCGGAAGTGCGTGAAGCGGCAAAAGAAGCGGTCGAGACACTCACCAAAGAACTGATCGAGCATGCATATGACGAAGAGATCTACAGTGCGGTCAAGGCGTATGCCGAAAAGAAGGAAGCACTTGGGGGTCCCGAGGAGAAGCTTTTGAGAGATACGCTTCGCGCATACCGCCGAATGGGGTTTGAGCTTTCGGCAGACGAGCGCGCAACGGTAAAGGCATGCACGCAAGAGATTGCGGGGCTCGAGACTACGTTTCATAAGAATATCAACGACTGGAAGGATCATATCGTCGTAACACAGAAAGAGATCGAGGGTCTTCCTGAGACGTATGTTGCGGGACTTAAACGCGACGAGGCGGGTAATTACATCGTTACGCTCGAATATCCCGATTTGGTGCCGTTCATGGAGAACGCAAAGTCTGCGACAAAACGCCAAGAACTTGCGGATAAGAACGCACAGAAAGGCGGCCCAGAGAACTTAAAAATTCTTGCGGATATTATCGCGCTTCGCAAAAAGAAAGCCGTGCTCTTGGGCTATGCCGATTACGCGGACTATCGCACCGAAGAGCGTATGGCAAAGACGGGTGCCACGGTACGCGCATTCTTGGAAGGATTGCGTGAGGGCGCGCAACCGCTCGTTGCCGAAGAGCTCGCTGATCTGGTCGCACTTAAGCGTTCCGAGGTGGGCGATCCTGCCGCGGAGCTCTTGTATTACGACGTCACGTATTATGCGCGTCTCTTGCAGGAGAAGTGCTATGACCTCGATGATCAAAAACTCAAGGAATATTTTCCCCTCGAGCAGGTAAAGAAGGGAATGTTTGAGACCTACCAGACTATTTTAGGGGTGGCATTCAAACGAGTCGAAGGGACATCTCTGTGGCACGAGGATGTTGAGTTGTATGAGGTGCGCGATGGTGACGGTGCGCTCATCTCCTACTTTTTGCTTGACCTGTACCCGCGTGAGGGGAAGTATTCGCACGCGGCGGCATTTAATATTGAAAATGGTCACATGAAAGGCACGGACGGTGAGACGGTCTACCATGCGCCAATCGCATGCATGGTGACTAATTTTCCCAAACCTGCTTCAGGCAACCCGTCACTCATGAGCCATAGCGAGGTGGAAACGTTTTTGCATGAATTCGGGCATGTGATGCACCACGTCCTGACCCAAGCAGACTATCCGAGCCAGTCAGGGTTTTCGGCAGCGTGGGACTTCGTCGAGGCACCATCGCAGATGCTTGAGAATTGGGCATGGGAATATGATTCACTTGCGCTTCTTGCCAAGCACTATCAGACCGGCGAGGCGATGCCCAAAGAACTCATCGAAAAGTTGCGTCGCGCACGGCTCCACATGGCTGGGTACGATGTGATGCGTCAACTCTCGTTCGGCATCTTGGATTTTGTGGTTCATACGGAATCGATCGAAAGTCCGCTAAACGAGATCTCACGGGGAATCAGCATGCAGTTGATCGGCATTGCGCCATCGCCCAAGAGTTTGCAGCCAGCGGGATTCGGACACATCGGGGGAGGATATGATGTTGGCTACTACGGCTACCTTTGGTCACGCGTGTATGCGGCGGATATGTACACGCGCTTTGCGGACGGTAAGGTGCTTGATCCAAAAGTGGGGCAGGCATATCGCCAGTGGATCCTTGAAAAGGGTTCAAGTATGGATGAGATCGATTTGGTACGCGGATTCTTGGGTCGCGAATCGAATAAGGACGCGTTTCTTGAGAGCATTGGGCTCAAGTCAACACAGGCCTCGTAGTCGAGTTGGGGATTCCCCACAAGCGTTTTTTCTGAGAGAATGATGGTATGCATCGTTATACAAAACTCATTGCGTTCGGAATTGCCCTAATTCTCCCGATGGTTCTTCTTGCGCAGAACAGCGCTGACACCATAACGACGGACACATCGAACAGTCCTTCTCGTACGGTTGGTGATACGACGGTAACGCAGACCACGACCACCACAAGCTCCTCGCCGACACCAACAACCGCAACGACCGAGCGCACGCAGGCATGTACTACGTTGGCGCAGCGCGTAACGACACCAAAAGCGAGTGACGAAACGACGTTTACGCAATGCTCGCTTGTTCTGGGGACGCTTGGGCAAAGTATTACTGCTGAAGAAGCCGCTGAAACACAGGCAATCACGCAAAGTCGTGCCACATGGGACAAGGTACGCACTGAGCAGTTTATGCAATTGCGTGCCCACGCGACCACAGAGCGACAAAAGGCCGCAGTAGAGAAGTTTATTACGGTAATGAACAGTGCGGTACGTATCCGCAAAGAGGGGGTGAATAGCGCCACAGCAACCTTCCATGGGCGTCGCAAGAGTGCCGTAGGCGAGCGGAGCAGTGCGGTCTCCTCAGTGTACCAACACTATCGGGCGTGGACGGAGGAAATGTCCACAAAAGCCCGTACGGCTTGTTTGAGCGGAGGTACTGAAGAATCCATAGTAGCGGCTATTGCAAAATCACGTGAGGAAAGGGTTCGTTCACAGGTCGAGACGACGGCTACGTCATGCCAGAATCCTGAAGCGGTATTGAATGAACGGAGTACCGCGATCGCTGCTGAACGTGCCGCCTCGATCGAGCGCTCGCTTGCACAGTTTCGTGCCGAAGCCGAAGCCGCCCGTGCAGAGCTCCGCGCCGCGTTCGGGCTCCCCGCCACAGAGTAGCAGCACGGCACCGCAAGGCGTATACTGGGCCGATGATTGACCCAGCGTTTCTCATTGATTTTTTTAAAGAACACCAAGCGCTGGTGCTTATCTTAGGAATGATGATCGGCGGGGAATCAGTTTTGATACCCGCGGTCTATTTGGTGGTTACCGGCTTTATTTCGCCCCCATTTTTCATTGCCGTGGCGCTTGGTGCGGGCGTAGTCTCTGATTCTGTATGGTACGGTGTGGGGAGGATACTCCCGCAAGAGCGGATCCGTCGGTTTGGGTTCATGCGACGCAATCAAACCTTCGTTGAGCGACTCAATGGTTTTTTTGACCAGTATGCACTCAGGATCCTGTATATCTCAAAGTTTATGTACGGTAGTCGCGTGGTGACTCAGGTCCTTTGCGGAGCACGGAAGGTGCACTATCCGCGCTACCTTCTCGTAGACCTTCTCGGGCTCGTTTCATGGCTCCTCACGCTTCTGGCAATCGGGTTTTCGGTTGAGGGTAGCGTTGAGGCGATCGGTGGGGGTGTGTACGCGCTCGGGGTCGGGTTTATGGTGTTTTTGGCGGTTGCCATCGCCGTGCAGTTCTGGTTGCGTTCGTTCATTAAACGAAAACTATGGAAGTGAGAGGTGACGGAACAAAAAAAGTTCTCAGGGGAGCGCTCGGTGCTGCCGCAATCATTGCTAGTATTGCGTTTTTTAGCATGGGGACCCCCGAGGATACTCATACTGAGCCACCTACTTTTCTTCAAAAAGCTATAGAACAAGAGCCTGTTTCGGAATCACCATTTGCGATCCGCGGCGTACCGATCGAGATCGAGATCGTCGACACGCTCAGCACTCGTGAGCAAGGGCTTTCCGGTCGCACCACACTTGGTGAACGCGAGGGGATGCTGTTTGTATTTGAAACTGCGGAGGTCTATCGTTTCTGGATGAAGGACATGATGTTCCCGCTCGACATTATTTGGATCGGAGAAGATTGGCGCGTTGTTGATATCACCCACAACGCACTCCCCACATCGTACCCAGCAACTTTTGCGCCACAAACACCCGCGCGCTATGTCCTTGAGGTGCCAGCGGGGACCGCCAAGAGAGAATCTTTTGCCATTGGCGATGAGGTGACCAGAATCATCCGCACCGGGCCATAGTTTCCAACGCTTCCCCGAGGGTGGTGTTTACAACTTGGAAAAAATATTTCCTGCGTGTTTGTGCACATTGTTGGGGTAGTACGCGGGGCGTATACTATGAAGACCTAAATATTTTTTGGTGTGCGGAGTGGTCTAGAGAAAGCACACTACAGACAAATTATTAACGCAGTAATCCACGGCACCATGTCCACAAAGAAGAGCGGGGTGAAGAGTGCGGCAAAGACCGCACCAAAGGCGAAAGGAGGGTCAGTCACGAAGTCGATCGGGCGCGAGATCCCGATCAAAAAGATCCGCAAGCGTGACGGATCGATTGTCCCATTCGACCTTGACCGTGCAGCATACGCCATTAGCAAGGCAATGAAGGCGACCGGCGAGGGATCACCAAAAGAGGCTGAATATATCGCCCGAAAAGTGCTTTCCGAGCTCCTAAAGCTCAACAAAATGGTGGCAAACTTCATCCCGACCGTGGAAGGGGTGCAGGACATTGTGGAGAAAGAGCTCATGCTCGAGGATTTTGTGACGACCGCCAAGGCGTACATTATCTATCGCCAGGAGCGTTCTCGTGTGCGTGCTGCGCAGGCCGAGGTGCCGGAGCGCGTGCGCAAGGTAACAGAAGAGAGCAAGAAGTATTTTCGTAATCAACTCGCTGAGTTCGTCTACTATCGCACCTACTCGCGCTGGATCCCTGAGGAGGGTCGCCGTGAGACGTGGATCGAGACAATCGACCGCTATGTGAACTTCATGCGCGAGAACCTGGGAAAGAAGCTCACGGAGGCTGAATACAACGAAGTGCGCGAAGCGATGCTCAACCAAGAGGCGGCTCCTTCAATGCGTTTGATGCAGTTTGCCGGTCCTGCAGCGCGCGCCACGCACGTCGCCGCATACAACTGTTCATTCATTGCGCCGACCAAGATCCGCGACTTTGGCGAGATCATGTATGTTCTCATGTGCGGTACCGGCTTGGGCTTCACTATTGAGAGTCGCAACGTCCAGCAGCTCCCGCAGATCAAAGAGCAGAGTGGCGAGAAGCTCCCGACGCACGTTGTGGCCGATAGCCGTGAAGGATGGGCGGATGCGCTCGTGGCCGGCCTTGATGCATGGTGGAACGGCAAGGATGTTGACTTTGATTTTTCGCAAGTGCGCCCATCTGGTGCACGACTTAAGACCTTTGGCGGTCGTGCTTCGGGTCCTGACCCGCTCCGCTCGGTTCTTGAATTTGGGCGCGAGAAGATCCTAAGGAAGCAGGGTCGCCGCCTCTCAAATATTGATGTGCACGACCTTGTCTGCAAGATCGGTGAAGTGGTGCTTGCGGGTGGCGTACGTCGCAGCGCCCTCATTTCACTTTCAGACCTTGATGACGCAGAAATGCGCGATGCCAAGAAGGGTCAGTTCTATTTGACCGAGGCACAGCGCAGTATGGCAAACAACTCTGCGGTCTATGAACAGAAGCCGACGAACGAAGAATTTTTGGATGAGTGGGTAGCGCTTATGAAGTCCCGATCGGGCGAGCGCGGCATCTTTAACCGCGGGGGATTGATGAAGACCCTTCCTGAGCGTCGTTTGAAAGCTCTTTCTGGCTTCATCCAGAACGGACGCCTTGTGGGAGCGATTGGCACCAATCCGTGCGGCGAAATCATCTTGCAGTCAAAGCAGTTCTGTAACCTCTCTGAGGTGATCGCACGCTCGACGGACACCGAGGCAACACTTTTGAAGAAAGTGCGCATCGCCACGATCTTGGGAACCTACCAATCAACCCTCACCAACTTCGAGTATCTCTCTAAAGACTGGAAGGATCACTGCGAAGCAGAGCGTCTGCTCGGTGTTTCGATCACCGGCCAGTGGGATTCTCCTGCCGCACGCAAGCCGGGCATTTTGGAGAAGCTCAAAGCAGAGGCGATTAAGGTCAATAAGGTGTACGCAAAGCGCTTCGGGGTGAATGAATCAACCGCGATCACGTGCGTAAAGCCGTCAGGCACGCTCTCACAAGTGGTGGATTCATCATCGGGAATGCACCCGCGCCACGCCGAGTACTACATCCGCCGCGTACGCATTTCTGCGACCGATCCGCTCTTTAAGATGCTTGCAGATCAGGGCGTGCAGTACGTCCCTGAAGTGGGGCAGACGATGGAGAATGCACACACCTTCGTGTTTGAGTTTCCCGTCAAAGCACCTAAAGGCTCGATATATAAGAACGACATCAGTGCCTTCGACCAGCTCGAGCACTGGAAAGTAGTGAAAAAGCATTTCACCGAGCACAATCCATCAGTGACGGTCTCGGTCTCTGATGACGAGTGGCTTCCGGTTGCGCACTGGGTCATGGAGAACTGGGATCTTGTGGGCGGTCTCTCATTCCTCCCGCGCGACAACCACGTCTATCGCCTGGCACCGTACGAAGCGATCAACAAAGAACGCCACGACGAGATGGTAAAGAAAATGGGCACGATCGACTTCTCGCGCATTGTCCTCTACGAAAAGGATGACAATACTGAGGTAAAGAAAGAACTTGCGTGCGTTTCGGGTGTCTGTGAAGTAGACACGATCCCACAGCAGGCGTAGACAGAGAACAAAAAATCCTGCCATTGGCAGGATTTTTTGCGGAGTACTTTACAAAATGGACAGTTGGAAGGTAGATATGGGGCGGTAGTGTCAAAGGTAGCACGCCCTGTCGTCAACGGAGGAAGTACCAGTTCGACCCTGGTTCGCTCCATATCTGCCTTTCAACTATCTACAAAGTACATATCCTATTGTAATATTGCAACATTACAATAGGATATGTATATCATATATCGCATGAATAGCCACCGCAACATTCTGTTGTGGATAACAATAAATACACCAAAAATCAAGGCGTTTCGAGCAATCGAAACGCCTTGATTTTTGGGTGGGGTATGCCATAGTTACCACAGGTTAGGTTTTAGGGCATACCTCTGCCCGTGAAGAGGATTGTGGAGGAATGGATTATGTCCATCTCGCTAATAATCATTGTTTCGGCTCGTCACGTTGATGGAGATGAGCGCGTTCGGTATCGTGTGTACAAAAGGGAGGAACGACCGGCAAAACCGAGTGTCGGCGAAGATTTTGTGGTATCGGGTGCCGAGGGTATTGAGGGTGTGGTGGAGAGAATACGGAACGGTGAACATACCGTGGAAGTTCATGTTGAAGTTGAAAAACCTGAGGATCTCGAGACGCTTCTTGGTCGAGTTCGCGGGTGGGGAAAAAGAAGCTTTTGAACATTGCGGAGTACTCCGCCTGCAGAGATTTTTCCTGCAGGCGGTTTTGTATATTGATTTTTTACTAAAAATATGCTATAATAGTATTCTTGCGCTGGATTGCTGCTCCGACATTTTTTGTCGGGGAGGAAAGTCCGAACACTTGCCGCTTTCGGGCGGCAGCAGGGTAGCGGGTAACGCCCGTCGCGTCCGTGGTACGACGGCGCCGAGGTGCGAGCAGAGACGCCGAGGTGCGAAAGCGCCGAGGCGCCGAGCACTAAATGAATTTAGTGCTCGGCGAGTCCCGATGGCAACGTCGGGGGTGAAACGGCTAAATCCTTACCTGAGTGCAAGGCCGTGTCCCGACTTCGGTCGGGAAGTGCCGCTTGAGCCGTGCAGTAATGTACGGCCCAGATAAATAGCGATCCATTGAGTGCCGCAAGGTGCTCGAGGACAGAATTCGGCTTATAGGCGCAAGCGTACCTGTGGAGAACCCCCGTGAAAAACGGGGGTTCTTCTTTTTTGTGTGTGATATAATTATGTTCAATATTCAAATTATTAGCGACGTAGGGCGAGAAAGACAAAAAAGTTCATTTTTTTGTCTTCGAGCCGAGGAGCTAACATAGGTGAATACCCGTGGCTTGTTTGGAGGAACCTTTATCAATTCACCACGCACTGTACTTTATATGGATGAACAATTACTCGCCGGCGAAGCAAAAGCAGCAACGCCGTCACTATGGGATCGAATCGCATTCTGGGCGCTTTTGGTAGGATTTTTTGGCGGACTCTTGTTCATGGTTCCTGGGGTCGCCTTTCCGCTTGGTGTGGGACGCGGATTCGTGTTCTCGGCCGGTATTGCGGTCTCGTTCCTTGCGTGGCTCTTTGCGCGCATGAAAGAGGGGAGATTCCTGTTTCCGAAGAGCATGCTCCTGGGAGCGCTCGCACTGATTCCCGCATCCGTAATCCTTTCGGGAGTGTTCTCAGCAACACCCGCGCTCTCATTCTTGGGTGTGGGTGGCGAATCAGGGACTGTTGCTACGGTCGCACTCTTTGCGCTTGCCGCGTTCCTTGCCTCGATCTTCTTTCAATCGCGCTCACGCATTGCGTACCTCTTTGGCGGACTCATGGCGCTCGGGGGCTTTGTGTTTCTGTATGAGATCCTTGTGGTGTTGGTACAGACGGGTATTGTTCCTGCGATCTCGATCCCGGACCACTTGATCGGTTCATGGAGCGATATCGCGATATTCTTTGGGCTCTTGCTCGTGATCGCGCTCGCAACACTTGAAACCATGCCGCTCGCCAAGCCAATCCGCACGATCGTCTGGGCAGTATTCGCTGCCTCACTCATTGCGCTTATTGTTTCCAATTTCCTCCTTGCGTGGATCGTCGTCGGCGTGTTCGCCCTCATGGTGTTTGTCTATGCGCTTTCGTTCGGTCGCATTGGGAAAAGTTCCGTCGTTCCCGCAAGTATCCCCACGCTTTCGTTGGTGGTGATATTCCTTGCGCTCATTTTCTCGATCTTCAATTCGTTTTTGTACACGAACTTGGTGTCGCGCGGCGTACTCCTCCCCCAACGTGTGCTTGAAGAGTCGGCGCGCCCCAACTGGCAGGGGACACTCGCCGTGACGAGCAAAGCACTTGCCCAAGACCCGATCTTTGGTGCAGGTCCAGGACGATTCGTCAGTGCATGGGTACAGCACCGCCCAGCGAACGTGAACGCTGATCGGATCTTTTGGAATGCCAACTTCGAATCAGGCATTGGTGTTATTCCGAGTTTTGCGGTGACGAATGGCGCGGTGGGAATCATCGCGTGGGTTGCTTTCCTAGTGATCTTCTTCTTTGTCGGTTTCCGTGCCATGCTTCTTTCGACGGTTGACCGCCTCCAGCACTATCTCATCACGTCGTCATTCTTGGGCGCGCTCTATTTGTGGATCTTTGCGCTCTTGTATGTGCCGACCTTTATGATGCTCGCGCTCGCTTTCCTCTTTACGGGAGTATTCCTGGCATCGCTCGCGCGTGCTGGTGTGATCAAGAATTACGACATGTCGTTCCTTACGGATCCGCGTGCGGGATTTATTGCGGTCTTCACCCTCATTACGCTCTTTGTAGGAACGGTGACCGGCGGGGCACTGCTCACGAAACGCTTCCTTTCATTCGTGTACTATCAGAATGCTTTGGCGGGTGTCTCGGCGGGCGACGTACAAAAAGCAGAGAAAAACATCCAAAGTGCGCTCCGCTTGAGCAAGCTCGATCTTTACTATCGCGATGGATCGACTATCAAGATACAAGAAGCACGTGAACTTCTTGCTACACAGAGTTCTGCGGCAGCACCGCAGTTCTCTCAAGTGGCAACGGAGATCCTTGACCGCGCATCCCTGGCAGTCAAAGCTGATCCCACCAATTACTTGAACCATCTAGCACTCGCGCGCGCGTACGCCGCACTCCTTCCGGTCTTGAGCGAGGACCAGCGTGCGCGCTCGTATGAGCTTGCACAGAAGAGCTATGCAGACGCCCGCGTGCTCAACCCGCAGACGCCCACGATCGCACTCGAAGAGGCGCGCATGGAACTTGCGCTCAGTAACGTTGAGGGGGCAAAGAAAAAGATCATTGAGGCGCTCGTGATCAAGAGCGACTACACTGAAGCGATCTTCCTCTTCTCGCAGATCCAAGAGAGCGAAGGAAAGCTCAAAGACGCGATCGTTTCCGCAGAAGCAGCGTCGCTCCTTGCACCGCAAGACATTGGTATATTCTTCCAGCTTGGACTTCTCAAGTACAAAGATGGGGATTATCGCGGTGCGATCGCGGCATTCGGCCGTGCAGTTGATCTCAATC
Organism: Candidatus Yonathbacteria bacterium RIFOXYD1_FULL_52_36; assembly: GCA_001823605.1. Classification (GTDB taxonomy): domain Bacteria; phylum Patescibacteriota; class Minisyncoccia; order Phycocordibacterales; family UBA1539_B; genus 2-01-FULL-51-10. The sequence continues at coordinate 10,598 of MHUZ01000009.1, read as the reverse complement.
CCTACTACGCGAATGCAAAGTATTACCTCGGTTTAAGCTACAGCAAAGTTGGCGATCGCGCGAAAGCGATCGAACAACTCGAAGGTGTTGCCGCTCTCAACCCGGATAACCAGGCGGTGAAAGATGCACTCAATCGCGTGCGCGGCGGCAGTGCCGAACCGGAAGATGAACCGGCCGAGGAAGAAGATACTCCGCCAGTAGAAGAGTCTCGTTCGTAGTCCCCCTACAGAATGGTCGAGCGTATTTTCTCGCTGTTTCAGAAGGAGTGGCATCGGTTGACCGATGCGGCGATCCTGCTCGCGCTCTTCGCGCTCCTCTCACAGCTCTTGGCGCTGGTGCGCGATCGTATCTTTGCGCACCAGTTCGGGGCGGGGGAGACCCTCGATCTCTATTACGCCGCGTTCCGCATTCCTGACCTGCTGTTTGCGCTCGTGGCATCGTTCGTGTCGGCGGCAGTCATCATCCCGCTCTTCGTTGATCGCGCCGAGCGGTCACCGGAAGAAGCCCAGGTTTTTTTCGGGCGTGTGTTGGCAGTCTTTTCTGCAACGCTCTCGATCATGGCGTTTGGTGTTGCGCTCGCGCTACCACTTCTTCTTGATCGGTTTTTCCCGAGCATTGCGCTGGAATCGCGCGACGAGTTTCTTGTTCTATCACGAATACTCCTCCTCTCGCCGATCCTTCTGGGTATTTCAAGTATCTTGGGAAGTGTTGCACAGGCGCATAGAAAGTTTTTGGTCTATGCGCTTTCCCCGGTGCTCTACAATGTCGGCATTATTTTGGGTGTGCTGTTCCTGTATCCGGTTTGGGGCGTTGTCGGGCTGGGTATGGGTGTTGTGTTGGGGGCGCTTCTCCACATGGCGGTGAATATCCCCGCGATCGCCGCACTCCCGCCACGCTTCTTGTGGCGCGGTACAGTGCATGATATCAAGAGCGTGATAGTGCTCTCTCTCCCGCGCACACTCGGGCTTTCCTTGGGTCAGATCACACTCTTTGTGCTCATTGCGTGGGCAGCGCTCCTCCACGAAGGATCGGTGACCGTTTTTACCTTCGCCTTCAATTTGCAGTCGGTCCCGCTCTCGATCATCGGGGTGAGTTTTTCTGTTGCGGCATTTCCGACCCTCGCACGGTTCTATGCAGAAAAAAATACGACCGCATTTTTGGATCACATGATGGGTGCGGCGCGCCAGATCATTTTTTGGTCGCTTCCGGCAGTTGTACTCGCGATCGTGCTGCGCGCACAGGTGGTACGCACGATCTTGGGATCGGGGGCGTTCACCTGGGACGACACGCGCCTCACCGCCGCGGCATTCGCACTCTTTGCGGTCTCGCTTGCCGTGCAGAGCCTCATTTTGCTCTTTGTGCGTGCATATTACGCGGCAGGGAATACGAAGACACCGCTCTGGGCAAGCGGTATCGGTGCGGTGACGACAATTGGTGCGACTATTATATTGCTCCCGCTCTTTGCTGAAGAAAGCATGATCCGCTCGACCCTTGAAACACTTCTGCGGGTTTCGGATGTTGCGGGGACAGAAGTCCTCGCACTCCCACTCGCGTACACGATCGGCGTCTTTCTTCAGGGGTGGATCCTCCTGGGGCTCTTTCGGCGGGATTTTGGCGCGTACGGCGCACTCCGCAGAACCATCGCACAGAGCGCCCTCGCCGCTCTCATGGCCGGTGGCGTGGCGTATGCCGTACTCGACGGCATGAGCAGGGCAATCTCACTCGATACGTTCTGGGGCGTGTTCTTGCAGGGTTTGGTCGCAGGAGTTTTGGGGATCATCACGGCGGCGCTTACCCTCAAAGCGCTCAAGAGTCGTGAATATGAAGAAGTGGCACGTTCGATCCATGCACGGTTCTGGAAGGAGAAGGTTATCGCACCGAGCCCTGAGGAGTTGTAAGTTATATATAATACAAAACCTCCGCGACGTGCCGTCGCGGAGGTGTCTTAATGCGCTGGGGGGACTATTTTGTCCCAGTGGCGCGCTTTCTTGCTCCCACTATCTCATGTGGGCGTTTGATGCCGAGAACTTCACGGCCTGAATTGGCGTGGCGCTCGACGGCAGGAGTGTCACCAGAGATAATGGCCTCGCCGTTGTTTCCGCCGCTAGCCGCGTTCTCGGCCTGGATGCGTGCGTAGATCTCCTCACGATGCACCGCAATATGCTTCGGCGCATTGACACCGATACGTACTTGGTTGCCTTTTACGCCGAGAACCGTGACGGTTACTTCGTCGCCGATCATGAGCGTCTCACCAACGCGGCGGGTTAAGATCAACATTCTGTAACTCCTTTTTAGAGGTTCAAAAACCCCGGCTACGCCTGTATCCGGGAACTAGAGCATATTGTACCATATACACAGAAAAATGCAAGTTTCTGCATGAGCATTTTCGCGAACGAGCAACGTCGAGCAAAGCCACAAAAACTCGCTTTTTTGGACATTTTTCGGTAGTATGACCCTACTATGCGTGAACCTATCCGCCACATCAGGAATTTTTCCATCATCGCCCACATCGACCACGGCAAGTCCACGCTTGCTGACCGGATGCTGGAACTTACCGGCACGATCGAGAAGCGCAAAATGAAGGACCAGGTCCTCGACTCGATGGATCTTGAGCGTGAGCGCGGCATCACCATCAAGATGCAACCGGTGCGCATGGAGTACAAGCACGAGGGCGAACCGTTCATTTTGAATTTGATCGACACGCCGGGCCATATCGACTTCTCATACGAAGTGTCCCGCGCGCTCAAGGCGGTTGAAGGGTCCGTGCTCCTTGTGGATGCCACGCAGGGCGTCCAGGCGCAGACACTCACCGTTCTTGCCACCGCGCGCGAGCTTGGCGTGGTGTTGGTTCCGGTGGTTAGCAAGATCGATTCACCGCTGGCACGCACCGAAGAGGTGAAAGAAGAAGTGGCGAAGCTCATCGGGTGTAGCGTTGAAGAGGTGCTTGAAGTGTCAGGAAAGACGGGTGACGGTGTTGAGCATTTGATCCGGGAGATCATTCGTCGCGTGCCGCCGCCGTCGCGCGAGCAAACGAACGGCCTGCGTGCGCTCGTTTTCGATTTTTCATATTCAGAACACAAGGGGATCATTCTCTACGTGCGCGTGTTTGAGGGAAGTGTGGCGCGCGCCGATGAGTTGGTGCTGGTGGCCGCAAAAGAAAAGTGTTCGGCGCTTGCGGTGGGCATTTTCCATCCCGACCCGCGCGACAAGGATCGCTTGGAGGCGGGAGAGATCGGCTACATCGTGACCGGTATCAAGAAGCCGGGTGTTGCATCGGTGGGAGATACTATTACCACGCAACGCGCCCCGCTTGAGGCGTTGCCTGGGTATATGAACCCTCGACCGGTGGTCTGGGCGTCGCTCTATCCGGAAAGTCAGGATGACTTCACCGCGCTCCGTCAGGCACTCGAGCGCTTGCGTCTCACGGATCCCGCTCTTTCATTCGAAGAAGAGGCGTCCACGATCCTTGGACGCGGTTTTCGCGCTGGGTTCTTGGGGATGCTCCACCTCGAGATCATCAGTGAACGCCTCACCCGTGAATTCGGTATTACGCCTGTGATGACAACCCCGTCGATCACGTACGAAGTTGAGTATACGAATGGCAAGAAGGAAACGATCTACACGCCGGCAAAATTCCCCGACCACGGCACCACCAAAGTGATCCTCGAGCCGTGGGTGACGGTTAAGATCATTCTTCCACCTGAATACGTTGGCCCCCTCATGGTGATGCTCTATGATCACGAGGCAGAGGTGGGGGAGACGGAACTTTTTGGCGACAATCGTACGGCGATCACCGCACAGCTTCCGCTTCGGGAACTGATGCGCAATTTCTTCGATGAGCTTAAAAGTGTGACCTCCGGGTTTGCCTCGCTTTCGTACGAGATCGTAGGCATGCGTTCGGCAGACGTGGCGCGCTTGGACGTGCTGGTTGCCGATGAGCCGGTGCCCGCATTTGCAAAAGTGGTATCACGCAAGAAGATGGAGCGCGAGGCCGAAAGCTCGGTTGAGCGCCTGCACAAGGTACTCCCGCGACAGATGTTCGTCACCAAGATTCAAGGACGCGGCATGGGGCGGATCATTTCATCACGAACGCTCTCCGCCATGCGCAAGGACGTTACCGGATACCTTTACGGCGGTGACATTACGCGCAAAATGAAACTTCTCGAGAAGCAAAAGAAAGGAAAGAAGAAAATGAAAGAACACGGGAAAGTGAATATCCCTCAGGATGTTTTCCTCAAGATGATCAAGGGAGAATAGTGCCGTACGTCCATATTTGGCGAACTAACTTTTTTCTTAAAGCAACGTCAGCATTATGTCAGTTTGGATGAGATGCGCGAAGTCGTCGAGCACTGAACCGAGACGTACGTAATGGTACGGCGAAGGGAGGAGCGGAGGAGCTGAAATGCGGAGCATTTCTGAGCCGGAGCGCGACGGCGCGAGGTGGGGGCTGCAAATTTTTCAGCAGAAAAATATTGTGGCCCGAACCAAAGCAGATCGCCAAACTGGCATAATGAGTACTATACTTACAACACCAAAGCGGGAGCGGCGTACATAAGTACCATACTCAAAATGATGAGAATGGAGAAAACTGTCCAGGCTGTTTTGATACGGCGATTGTGTTTTTTGTCGAAGAGGACCATATGATCTTTGTGGTAATATGAACAGTATACCATGAGTATGCACCAGCAAAAACGAGGGAGGGGAATGCAGGGGAAGTTTGTCCATTCGCCCATCTTTTTAGCTTTTTTGGTCATTCTCGCACTATTTCTTTTGAAGGCGGTGTGGGATCTTTTTGAAAAATCACAGGACGCGCGTATTGCGGCAGAAAGCGTTCAGCGTGAGTATGAAGAACTCGTGGTGCGCGAGGCGGCGCTCAAGGAAAGTCTTGCACGCCTCGAGAGTCCTGACGGAGTTGAATCAGAGATACGACAAAAATTCGGCGTGGTGAAAGAGGGAGAGGAGGTGGTCATCGTCCTTCCTGAAGATCCTACCAATGCCAAGCAAGGCATGGAGAAAGAAGAAGGGTGGTGGCAAAAATTCCTCAGTTTCTTTCAATAATGGTGCGGGTAGGGAGAATCGGTCACGAGTTACTAAGTATTTTTCTCGCTCGCTCGAAAAATTCTAAGTACTCTCGACCCCGACTCGCTGTCGCAGGGCGACATGCTCCGTCTTTCGATTCTCGACGCGAGTGAAGTAGTTCACTCGCTCATCCCTTACACAAAAGCCGCCCGGAGGCGACTTTTCTGGTGCGGGATGCGAGAATCGAACTCGCGCTTACTGCTTGGGAAGCAGTCGTCCTACCACTAAACTAATCCCGCCTTGTGGACCATACCGGAATCGAACCGGTCACCTCTTCCATGCCATGGAAGCGCTCTACCAAATGAGCTAATGGCCCGCATGCCAAAACATCCTACCACGCAGAGCCGTTTTTTCAACCAAAACAAGATTCAAAAAGCTTGCGTGCCGTGGTATACTATACCTATTACCAACCATACATTACCAGAATAAGCGTTGTTCAGGCGCTTGTATCTAAGATCTGTCATATGAAGCACGTTGCTATTTACACCACCCCAACTTGCGGTTATTGCAAAATGGCCAAAGAGTTTTTTGCAGCAAACAATGTTCCGTTCGAGGAGTATGACGTTGCGGCAAACCTTGAAAAGCGCCAGGAAATGGTCGAGAAGAGCGGCCAGATGGGCGTTCCGGTCATTACCGTCGATGATAATCTCATCATCGGCTTCAATAAGCCGCGCCTCGCGGAACTTCTCGAAGTTTCTGCATAATTCTCGGTAGAGGATTTTAAAAAATGCCCCGACTTCTCGGGGCATTTTTTGTTTTAGGGGCATATGCTAGAGTAACGATACGCCCTCGTAGTTCAATGGATAGAACAGCCCCGTCCTAAGGGGCTGATGCTGGTTCGATTCCGGCCGAGGGCATCGAGCGAAGCGAGAATCCCGGCCGGAATCGGACGGGAGGGGGTCGGGGAACGGTAGTTCCCCGTGGAGGAAAGAATTGAGAACCGTGGGTTCTCAAAGAGGAGCGGAGCGACGAGTTCGATAGCGAAGCGTCCGGCCGAGGGCATCAAAATCTTGTTTTTCCGCCTATGTTTGCTATAGTGGGGCGTATGGATCCGAAAGAACGCGAGCTCCTTGAAGAGACCCTCTCCCTTGCACGAGAGAACAATGAGATGCTTCACTCGATAGAGCGCAGCATGCGTTTGTCGCGCGTATTTCGTATTCTGTACTGGGCGCTGATCATCGGATCTGCTATCGGAGCGTACTACTATTTCCAGGATTCCGTTCAGTCGCTCTTTGAGCTCTACAACAAGATGTTGCAGGTCTCTGCTGACTTCAGCAAGATCGGCGACACTTCAAAAGAAGGGTTGATCAACATCTTTAACAGGCCAGTTGCACCATAAGGCATTGGGCCCTATTGGAAAGAAAATTGTTCCCCAAATTTATTTGTCGTGGTAGTTGTCTTGGCTAGACAAGGCATGTTCCGGGAAGTATATTCTAGCGGTAGAGAAAAATAATTTTGCCGAGGTAGCTCAGTTGGTTAGAGCGTCCGCCTGAAGAGCGGTAGGTCGGCGGTTCGAATCCGCCCCTCGGCACTAGTACAAAAACACCCGATATTTAATATCGGGTGTTTTTGTACTCAGGACTAATATGCCCTTATTTTACAATGTCCGAACTCATCTTTAACAAATAAGTCACACCTGTTACTTGACCGTCTGTACAAATAGAGAAATATGTGGTATGTTTACGGTCGACAGTTCTTTTACAGAACGCAAACCAAACATACATTCCTGGAGAAAAAGTGATGGCACGGCAAAAGTGGAGTCCAGAGATTGTCGCAAAGGCAATCAAAGAACTGCACACGGCTGGATCTCGCTTGGATCACAGCTATGTGCGAAAACAGAACCGCATTCTTTTGTGGGCGGCAAATAAATACATTGGCACTTGGAAAAAAGCAATCGAAGCCGCTGGAATTGATTACAGTAGCATTCGGTTAATTGCTGAGGCTGTGCAATGGAGTCGCGAGCGTGTGGTTGAAGAAATAATCGCTCTTAATCAGTCTGGGCAGTCTCTAAATTCAAACTACGCTCAGAGTACTCACCCGCAGCTATATACTGCTACGCTTCGATACTACGGGTCGTGGGGTGATGCTGTAGAAGCTGCCGGTTTTGACTATAGTCAGGAACGGCGAGTGCAGCCTTTCCGACCTGGAACCGAAGAGCGCGTCGTTGCTGACATAAAAGCTCGAGTCGCCGCCGGTAAACACATTGGGGGCGGAGCCGTATCAAGAGAAGACCGAGGTCTTTACGCCGCCGCACACCGAGCATTTCCTGGTTCAAAGTACTGGGAAAAGGCTTTACGTGCTGCTGGGATCGACCCGGATCAACTTCCAGACTCTAAAGAAATTTGGGCTCGGGAGGTTGTGCTCGAAACAATAAAAGAGCGTGCTCGGAAGGAAGAACCTTTGTATTCTTTCTACCTGATGAAGAATGGTCTTGGTGGCCTGACTGCCGCAGGGAGAAGAATATTCGGTAGCTGGAAGGAAGCGGTTGAAGCTGCAGGTCTCAACTATGAATCAGTTCGGGCAGTTAGGCATAACTATTGGACAGAGTCTACGGTAATTGATGGGATCAAGGATTACGCCGCAATAGGAAACAAGCTTAGTCTGAAAAGTACCCAGAAGGAACGAGCTGATCTGATTGGTGGTGCCATAAAGTGCTTTGGGAGTTGGGATCGGGCAGTTACAGCCGCAGGTTTTGACTATCGTGAGCACTGCAAAGTACGATCGACGAAATTTTGGCTCAATCAGCTTCGATTAGAAGCGTACCAAGAAATCATGCGGCAACGTCGTATCAGGCGCGTGAAAACAACTCGTGTAACCAAACGAAGAGGAACCAGATAATGGGCGAACTATTCCACTTGCACCGAGAAGTCCTGACCCTTCCTGTCAGCAAGATTGTTGAACCGGAATTCCAACTCCGTGTCTACTATGACGAGGAAAAACTGCTCGAACTCGCCAACGCCATGGAAGCAGAAGGCATGTTCTATCCTTTGATGGTCAGCGACCGCGGAGATGGAACCTATGAAGTCCATGCAGGATCCCGTCGGCTTCGAGCAGCTCGTCTCAAGAAATATGACGAGGTTCCTGTTGTCATCGTCAAACTTGACGGTCCAGCTCACGCACTCCAACTGGCTTTGATGGAAAACCTTCAGCGCCAGGACCTTGATCCTTTTGAGGAAGCTCGTGGTTTCCTCCGACTTGTTTATGAGTACGGGATGAGTCAAAAGGAAGTGGCCGCGAGTTTGAAACAGTCCGAGGCTTTTATTCGCAAGCGGCTTGCGTTGCTATCTCTGCCTGAATCTGTGCAGGACCGCATCGCTTCTGGCGAACTCGGACTACACTATGCTTCAACGTTGGTGAAGCTTTCAACTGGTGAAGAGCAGTCTCATTATGCTAATCTTGCTGTCGATAAGAACCTGACACAAGCTGAACTGAGAGCGTTTATCGCCAAAGATCAAGAATTGGAAGTGAGGGTGGTAACCAAGGGTGTTTCGGTCGAAAAGATCATTGCCCAAGTCGCAATCCAAAAACGCTGGTTCCGCAAAGTCACTGGGAAAATTAATCTCCGTAACATGTCGGCTGAGGAGCGGCAACGGATTGCTCATGAGCTGCAAGATCTCGAAACGGTTATACGAACCACTCGTGGATTTTTTGCAACCCAAGAAGCGAAGTCAGCAAACGAGGTCGTTTTCTCAGGATATGTCCAGCACACTCCTAACAATCATGGACAGGAATGGACCACCCGTGATCTTAATCGAATCACAGCAAAGGACCGTCCGTCCGATGACATTCTCTCCGGAGAGCTCGGGAGAACAAGGGCTGCAATCGCGGGTATGCGTTCGAAGATAGGCAAGTAAGAAGCTTGCTTGGGTCAAAGCGGCATCCCCTGATGGATGTCGCTTTTTTTATATAAATACTACTGTATGGTGCTACCCCTGCTTCACGCGCACATTTTGCATTTTGGTCTTGTCGAGTTTGGAGAGCTTGATGGTGAGGAGTCCGTGTTTCTGGGACGCTTCAACAGTGTCGGTCTCGACCTCTTGAGGAAGACTTAAGGTTCGTGAGAATGCGCCCCAGTAGAGTTCTCGATAGAAATAGTCGTGGTCGGCGATCGTGATCGGTGCATCGCGCCGTCCTTTTATGGTGATCGTTTCACGCGTCGCCGTGACGGAAAGGGTATCAGGGGATACGCCGGCAACCATTGCCTGCACAATGATCTCGCGGTCGGTCTGGTACACATCCACGGCAAGCTCACCTTCCTCGGGGTCGAGAGGGGCTGTCACGGGAGCGATCTTTGTGGCGACCGCAGGCTGTGTTGACGCGAATCCACCAGGGCGGGAAGCGGAAATCGGAGGCATATCAGAAGCATCATGTTCGTCTTCTTCTTCAAGGTTGATCGTTCCGGTCAAACGCTCAAAGAATGAGCGCTTATCCTTCTCCTTTTCTTTGCCGGTGAGTGTGAACATAAAGGACGAAATGCTAAATAAATATAATTATGAAATAGGTTCAACAGGGTAGATGCGCTTCACTTTTTCAAAGATGAGGATAATGCCAACAATGATCGCCCAAAAGATCGCAAATATTCCCAGCGCATCACCAACACTCTGTGCTTGTATTATAGAAAAGTTAAATCCAGTGTGCAAGGCGATCGCGGCAACAAGGCCCACGAATCCGGCGACAAATCGCACCCCAAAACTCTTGTAGAACGCTAATCCAAGTGCAACACCGATGAGCGCCGATGAGGCAACATGGAGCAGGGTCGCCCCGATGAACCGCAAGTGACCATTCATGATCCCAAACAAGAGCCCGCTGTGAGTGATCGTGTCGAGAAGATAGAGCGAATTCTCCATCGCGGCAAACCCCAGTGCGACTGTGATGAGGTACACGAGCGCATCAACAGGCTCGTCAAAATATCTGCTCGAGAGTGCGATGAGCGCCACCGCAAAATATTTAAAGATCTCCTCGGCGCCTGCAAAGAGCACCATCAAGTAAGGGTACTGTGCAAAAGCCGCGTCGTAAGACATCCCGGCAAGCCCAAGTATTTTTGAGGCGATCAAAAATATGTTTTTTTCGATTGGGATCACAGCAAGCGCGGTGATCATACCACCCAAGAATGCCAAGATTACAAGTGTGCGCGGTTCAGGGTTTTTGGCGTCCTCTTTAAGCCAAAACCAGAGCCAGAGGAGTGCGGGAAGAATCCCTCCAGCAAAGGAGAGAAGCAGGATCTGTTCGTAGGTTAAGAGGATAGGTGGCATGCTACAAGAAGTGGATAAAAACCGTGGGAAAATCGATACGACACTTGATCGTGGAGCAGAAAAAATTCTGCGGCGTATTGATGATACGGTAAGGAATTTTTTCGGGGAACGACGAGTGGCGTGCGGTTTTCACCGGGAGAGAGGCGCTTATTGTAGCAGGCTACCTATAAGGCCATGGGGATACCATAAGGATCCTGTCAGTACCGGAAGTGTGTGCTTCGGGATGCGCGCTCTGCATGATACCCCACAGTTCCTCGGTCTCGAACG
>MHUZ01000008.1:7227-10339 GCA_001823605.1 Candidatus Yonathbacteria bacterium RIFOXYD1_FULL_52_36 | reverse complement strand
GATTGGGAGATCGTCTAATGGTAGGACACATCCCTCTGGAGGATGTTATCTTGGTTCGAGTCCAAGTCTCCCAGCAGATATGAAGATATGGGCAGAACAAAAACGGCGAAACCTTTGGTTCCGCCGTTTTTGTTCATCCCTCCTTCAGGAGGTCAAGAACATCATGCAGAGGTATACTGAATTATGAACACGAATAAATCTATGATGATCACCATACTTGTTGTTGGCATTGTCGTCGTATTGGCACTCGCATGGTTTTGGATCCAGCGGAGTGAAAATGCACGCATCGAAACCCCTTCAGGCAACGGCACCACGCAGACACCAGCGGAGGCGTTTGATCGCACGGGTAATCTCGTGCGCAATAATCCCGGCCTCGAAGCGGGTATGTGGTACTTGATATATGAAGCACCGGGCTTACCCGCGCTCACCCAGCGTCTCATATTTACCACCTCAAGCACTTGCGTGCAGGAAGGCGTCGAATCTCTTTGCAATATGGACGCCATCTCGCAGGGACAGCGAGCACGGGTGTTCGGAGAAATGCGCGGCGAAAGCGTAATTGTGACCCGACTTGAAGTGGAGGAGTAAGGAGCACGGTTGAAGCTCTCTGAGAAGTATGCGATACCCAAGGTTTCGACTATTGGCAGTACAAATGGTGCAATTAGTTGATCAAGACAGAGAAGCTTGCCACTACGATCTAATGCGAAAGCAGTTTTGCGAGGGCCTCATAGGTGCCCGTTTTTTGTTGCAATAGGGGAGGCCGTTACGGAAGAGGGTACTTGCATATTGTTTGTGTATAATGTACACTATCTAAATCCATTATTCATATAACCCAAACTGACATGATAGCGGTACAAAATCTAAAGAGGATGCTCGGGGATCGGGCGGCGCATCGGGAGCAGGCAAGGATCGCACTCGCAATGCTCGCGGTCACCGCTCTGTACGAAGCGGCATCGGCATATGTGCTCGGACCCGACTTCGCGCTCAATTGGTATGAGGTCATCGGTACGTGGAGCGGGCTTACCTGCGTATGGCTCTCGCGTACGCGCAATATTCTCTGCTGGCCATGGGGGATCGTGAGTGCGGCGGCGCTGGGCGCCTTCTTTGCGCAGATCGGACTTCCCGGACAGCAGTGGCTCAATTGGGGGTACTTTCTGGTGATACAGCTGTGGGCATGGCCCAACTGGGTGTTCGGCGGCGCTGGGCGCACGGAGCTTCCTGTCTCCCGACTCTCGTTCCTTGGTCGTGCAGCAGTGCTGCTCTCAGTTGCTGCGGGAACAGTTGCGGTGTACGTGACGATCGGTCTCATTGCTCCCGGATCGCTGTACCCGATCGTGGATGCGCTGGTAGTCGCCTCAAGCGTTGTAGCGCAGTTCCTCCTCGGGAGAAAAATAGTAGAGAGCTGGGTGCTTTGGCTTGGTCCGGTGAATGCGGCATCGATCTTTCTCTTTGCCGCCGCAGGCGCATATACCGTTATGGCGCTTTACGTTGCCTTCTTTATTCACGCGCTCGTTGCGCTCCGTTCGTGGAATACAGTTTTCCGTAGCGGTGCACGCATCGGCGCACCCATAACCATTTAATCTCATGTTTTCTCGAGGAATCGTCATTGGAAAATTTTATCCGCCTCACCGAGGGCACAAATACCTCATCGATACCGCCCGAGCGCAGTGTCGAGAACTTACGGTCATCGTCTGCTGGCGCAAAGGACAGGAGATTTCCGGGTACCTGCGTGCGCAATGGTTGCAGCGCATCCATCCGGATGTGCGGGTGATCCTCCTTGACGATGATCGTCTCGCGGACGACGATTCCAAGGGATGGGCCGAAAATACGATCGCCGCGCTCGGGTACGTACCTGATGCAGTGTTCACCTCCGAGGCATACGGGGACCCATATGCGCGGTTCATGGGCACGGTACACGTCCTAGTGGATAAGGAGCGGACTCACATTCCGATCTCAGCGACCATGGTGCGGAGCGACCCCATGAAATACGTGCCGTTTCTTGAGCCGTGCGTGCGTGGCTATTTCTCGAAGCGCATCGCGGTAGTCGGTGCAGAATCAACGGGGACCACCACGCTTGCGAATGCATTAGCGGAATACTATGGCGCCCCCTGGGTGCCGGAGTATGGGCGGGCGTATTCGGAAGGGAAGCGCTATCTCAAAGCGGATCCTTCGTGGAGATCGGAAGAGTTCGTGCACATTGCGGCGGCGCAGAGCGCGCTAGAGAATGTCCTTGCAGAGTCGAGTAACGGGCTGATTATTTTAGATACGGACGCATTTGCGACCGGCATATGGCATGAGCGGTATATGGGTACGAGGTCGACCGAGGTGGAGCGAATCGCCTCTGAACGGCGCCCTGACCTCTATCTGCTCACAGGAGATGAGATTCCCTTCGTGCAGGATGGACTTCGTGATGGAGAGCATATCCGTCACGGAATGCATGAGCGTTTCATTGAACGGCTTACCGAGGAGTGTCGGCCGTACGTTCTTGTGACGGGATCGTCGAATGAACGGCTCGCGCAAGCGATCAAAGCCATCGGGGCGGTGGTCGGAGAACCTGCGAGTTCTCCGACCGTTCCTCACACTGCCTTCAAGAAGCGCGTGGTAGGATAATCCACATGCGTGAATATACGGGACAGTGGTTTTGAATGTATTAATAGAAATAATAAATTTGCGTATGAAAATAAATCCATACTTGAATTTTGATGGGCAGACGGAGGAGGCGTTCAATTTTTATAAATCAATTTTCGGTGGTGAATTCAGTATGCTTCAGCGGTTCAAAGAAATGCCCGCGGGCGAACAGCCCATGCCGGAAGATGAGGGTGAGCGCATCATGCACGTCTCGCTCCCCATCGGCGAGACCGTGCTCATGGGCACCGACACGTCCGAGGCGTCCGGCATGAAGTTGAATGTGGGCAATAATGTGTACCTTTCGCTCCATCCCGATACCAAAGAAGAAGGCGAGCGTCTCATGACGGCACTTGGCGAGGGTGGCAAGATCGAAATGCCATTCGAGAAAATGTTTTGGGGCGCGTACTTCGGATCGCTCGTCGACAAGTTCGGCGTGCAGTGGATGGTGAATTTTGACGAGAAGTAGATACGTCAGCGGCAGTGCTGC
>MHUZ01000008.1:0-7218 GCA_001823605.1 Candidatus Yonathbacteria bacterium RIFOXYD1_FULL_52_36 | reverse complement strand
GGAACCTTTGGTTCCCGCCGTTCTGTGTTGCCCACGGATCAATTCTTTACATCCCGCAGAACGAGCGTACACTGGGGGCTGGCGATAAAGAGAGGAGGATAGCACATGACCGCACACGCAACACTTACGGTGTCCGTAAAAAACGAGTTTGGCAGAATGGTAGAGTTGGTTCTGGGTATCCTGAAAAATGGGGCACATACCCGCACAGAAAAAGCCATACTGGACAACTGCTTCATGTTTTTTGAGTATCTGCGGTACAACGCTATTCCACAGGGTCCATGGCCGCCACTCCTGCGTGAGCGAACCTCCCACGAGCGAGCGGAGGTGGAGGAGACCAATCGACAGTACAAAAACGTAATGGAAATTCTTGGCCGTGGTTGCGATGAGGTCTACAAAGGCTTCCCGCGCATTATCGCTGTTGCCTTTGTGGAAAATGGGCTCCGGCTGATATCCAAGAATAAACCGGTGCCCGAGCAGGTCGTGCAATTCTTCGAGAAGGTACACGAGTACCTGTCAGAAGATTGGGCGCATGTGGAAGAATCTGAGACAGCACCAGACACATGATCCAAAACGAAGACCAACCCCGCGCGGCTACGCCGCGCGGGGTTTTCTTTGCCCGTCTGGAAACCCCTTAAAACCAGGGCGATTAAACGGCCCAAAACAAACGGCTCAGCGTAGCTGAGCCGTTTGTTTTGGGCTTGGATGGGGCGTGGTGTACACTGGAACGCATGAACCTCACCCTCACCAAAACGGACTTCAAGGAGTACCTGCTCTGCAATAAATGTTTGTGGCTCAAAAAGAAGCGGCCTGAGGAATACACCCCCGGCGAATTCTCGCTCTTTTTGCAGAAGCTCATCAAAGATGGGTATGAGGTAGAACAGTATGTGCAGAAGCTTTTTCCCACGGGCGTGTCGGTCACGGGCGATCGCACCGCACTCCTTGCGCGGACACAAGAGTTGATCAAAGGTGAGCGACCAATATTTCAAGCGACGTTTGAAACACCTGAGGGGCTTTTCGCCAAGGTCGACATCTTGAGTTTCAATCACGAGACGCGCCTCTGGGATCTCTATGAGGTGAAGGCAAGTTCAGAGATCAAGACCGATCTCAAGCACAACCACATTAAAGACGTGGGATTTCAGACGATCGTTGCGCGCGATGCGGGTGTGCCCGTGGGTGAGAGCTACATCATCTATATCAACAAAGAGTACCGTCGCGCGGGGGAAATTGATATTCGCAAGCTTTTTATCATGGAGAACGTGACTGAGCAGATCCGCACAGAAGAAGCGGGGGTGCGCGAGGAGATCCGCAAGGCGCTCGAGCTCCTCTCTATGGATGAGGTCTCGCGCACAGGGTGTGAGTGTGTGTATAAAAGCCATGGCCAGTGGTGCGACTGCTTCGCACTCTTTAACCCGGAGGTGCCAGAGTACTCGGTGCATCATTTGGTGCAGGGGAACAAGCTCCGGCTCCTGATCGATGTGGGGGTGCTCGACATTAAAGACATTCCCGACGACTTTGACCTGACCGACATTCAGCGCGACAAGGCGACATTGCAAAAGGTGGGCCGGCCAATCATTGATGCGGAGGCAATCGACGAACGACTCTCGAAGCTTGCGTACCCGCTCTACTTTCTTGATTACGAAACATACGGCACGCCGATACCGCTTCTCGACGGCTACAAGACTAATCAGCAGATCGTGTTTCAGGTGTCGGTAGACAAATTGAATGAGGACGGCACGCTTGAGCACTTTGAATATTTGGCGGACAAATTACACGGCGCGACGGAGGGTCTTGTTTTAATGCTTGCGCAGACGATCGGCCCCGTGGGGAATGTGGTCGTCTGGTACGAGAGTTTCGAGAAGGGACGCAACATGGAGCTTGCGGAATTGCACCCTGAGTACAGGGAATTTTTGGAGAATCTCAACAGCAGAGTCTTTGACCTGATGAAGGTATTTAAAGATGACTATCAGCATCCGGATTTTTTGGGGAGTGCCTCGATCAAGAAGGTGTTACCAGTGCTTCTGCCCGAGCTCTCGTACAAAAGCCTCGATATTCAAAACGGTACCATGGCACTCAGTGAATGGGAGAAGATGATCAAGGGCGGGATGAGCGCGGAGGAGGTGGCGAAGACGAAAGAAAATCTCCTCAAGTACTGCGCACTTGATACTATGGCGATGGTGGAGATCTTCCGCGCATTGCAAAGAGAGGTCGCCGGCAAGGTGCTGTAGAATAGGGGTATGGATCAAACACTCATATTCATAATCCTTGCAGTGGTGGGGGTTGTGGCGGGGTACGCTTCGACGCGCAGGCGCGGAAAGAAAAGCGGCGCCCAATCGTCAGCAGATGGAAGTACCGGCGCAGGCGCGTGGAGCGATGGGGACAGTGGGTGTGATGGCGGGGGCGACGGAGGAGGTGGGGATTAGGATTTTTATATAGAGAAAGCAGCCTTGTTTATAGTATATAGAATATGAAAAAAATATTTTTGATCGTGATCGTGGCTATCGTCCTTTTGGGAGGAGGTTTTTATGCGCTCAACAGCTACATATATCATGAGAAGCAGGGAGAGGAGATTGATGGCGAGAATGGAGGAATGGACGATGGCGCGGGTGGCGAAGAAGAGACAAGCTCTCCTGTCGTGGCATATTTTCAAGCACAGATGATCGCGCGCGGAATCAAAAATGCCGGTCAACCGATAGAGGGTTTTGATGCGATGATGCTCATGCGTGCATTTCCGGGATTGGTCGCTTCAGATTTTCGCGGTGTCGAAGCGCTTGAAGGGTACTACGAGGTACGGGGAGATGCGGCGGTATTCGTCCGTGCAGGAGCACAGCCGATGTCATCGGCGGAGGGTATGGTTTTGGAAAAAGGATATGGAACATTGCTCAAAAATCTTTCGACACGGCTCGGACTTTCGGTGACCAGTAACGCCAGAGCCGATGCGCTTATTCAAAAGATCAGCGTGAGTGATCGGCTCGAAGCGCGCATTGGTACGGAGGTGAGTGCGCTCGGGGCCACGATCACTCCTCGTGAGGTGACGCAGGATAGTCGCTGTCCTTTGGATGTAGTCTGTATCCAGGCGGGAACGGTTCGCGTGCGGGCGATGTTTGAGTATGTTTCAGGGGCGGGGGAGCAGGTGTTTGAGTTGGGCAAGCCGATCGTCGCAGGGGACGTAACGGTGACACTGGTGGAGGTTCTTCCTGCGGCGCGCTCAACCGTGACGCTTTTGCCGAGCGATTACCGCTTCTATTTTAAGGTAGAAAAGCAATAGGAAAGAAACACCGTGTTAGGCCGTCCTCAACAAGAGGTGGGGATTATGGCAGGAGTACACTCAAGCTATACACGATATAATTTAGAGAGGTGATCGTTGCTTGTTCCCGTAGTAGATCTTTAATCAACTTCATGAAGGGGGTGTGTCATGAAAAAGGTCTTTCAGTTGTTACAGGAAATGAAATCTGGGACGCTGAAGTACTGGCGTGAAATGCAACGCAAGAAATTGGACAGAGATCTCGGTGCTCTCAACGCAGAGATTGCTGAAGCACAAGGATTTCTCCACTCGGCCAGTCGCGAGCGAGAGTTCCTTCAGGGAAGGATCACACAATTTCAGTAAGGGCGAACAATTCTAATGCAGTATTATAGCGGCACCGTAGGTGCCGCTATTTTTATTGCAAGCGTGGAGAATCCCCGTCCGCTTGCGGCGGGGATGATTGAACGCATAATGCTCGTGTGCGAGCGGTGGCTCGCTCCTTAGCATCAAAGAACCCTGGCCCCACGCCAAATACCTTGCGCCTTGGCGCGGGGTTCTTTATGTCGTGTAAAAAAACCGCCGCAGAGAATCTGCGGCGGATGATCGTGAGAACCAAAGAACTCACGGGGCTTCGGTTTTGCCGAGCGCGGCGCGTGCTACCTCAAGTGCGTCATTGAGCTGACTCAAGAGAGGGGTGTCATACATGCCGGATGCAGTGGCGAGCGCATGCCGCTGATTTTTTTCAGAACTGGTAACGAACCAGAGCGTTGCGGTGGTGGGTGCGGTGCCCGTTGCGGGTTCGATCGTGACCTCAAGCAGAGATATGAGGTTTTGCAGTGCTTCACGTTCTGCGGGTACATGCGGGGCAGTCTCAATCATAACCGGTTCCTCTCTGTAGCGATTCCGCATACATACTACCATAGGTCTTGTATGCTTTTTCTTCATCTCGTCTGACGTAACGGTTCGGTATACTATAAAATTATAAAAATATTCATTAACATTAACGAACACGTATATGAAAATCACGAGTACTGCGTTTGAGCACGACGGTACCATTCCCGCACTCTATACGTGCGACGGGAAGAATGTGAATCCACCACTCAGTATTTCGGATATTCCTGCGGAAGCGAAAACGCTCGCACTCATTGTGGATGATCCGGATGCGTCCACGGGCATGTGGGTTCATTGGACGATGTGGAACATTCCGGCATCGGAAGGAGAGATCTCGGAAGATATGGTGCTTGCTGGTGCGACAGAAGGAGACACTGATTTCAAGGAGTCCCGCTATGGTGGCCCGTGCCCACACGAAGGTAAGCACCGCTACTTTTTTAGGGCGTATGCGCTTGATACGGAACTTTCGCTCGAGGAGGGAGCATCACGCACGGAGCTCGATGCCGCAATGAAAGGCCACATCGTGGCTGAGGCAGAACTTGTGGGGCGCTACAAACGGACGTAGGAGTGTTGCACCCATTTTGGATAGGTCTATACTTACGGTATGAACAATCCATTCTTTCATGCGCTTGGCGCAACGGCGTATATCGTAGGGATCTCAGCATTCTTGTTCTATGTTCCTGAGAGGACATTCGGGTCGGAAGATACGGTCTTTGCACCGATCATGATGCTCTCGCTTCTGGTGCTTTCGGTTGCCATGATGGGATTCCTTTTTGCGTACGAACCGATCCGCTTGTTTGCAGAAGGACAGAAGTTGGCAGCGCTCCGCTTCCTTGGGAAGACGGTCGCGTGGTTTGCGGCACTCACTGTCGTAGTGGTGCTACTCGCACTTTTTGTGAACAGCAGATAGCCCTGCTACGCTACGCCCCAGAGGGTGAGTGCGCAGAGGAAGATGGTCGTGCAGATCCCCATCGAGATGAGGCACCACGTGCACCACTCTTTGAGCACGAATGCCTGAAGACCAGTCAGATACATGGAGAAGACGAATGCCGAGACCGTGGCGCCGAGCACAAGTGCAACGACCCAATCTGTGGCGAGTGCCGGTACAAAGACCATGCCGGCGTAGAGAATGGCGATGAGTCCATAGTAGACCATGCCGATGAGCTCGATACGGATACCTAAGAGCGTTGAGTGTTCGCTATTGACCACGCGGGTGCACGAGGTGCCGATGGGACAGACGAGTGCTTCACCGTGCGTCTTTTGGCGACGGATGTAATTGGCAAGAAAAAACCCCGCGAGTCCGAGCAGGGAGATGACGATCTGAATGATTGATGTATGTTCCATGCGGATATCATAGCATATCTTTTTCGACTTCAGCGTATCTTTGCGAGTTTCTGTATACTATAGACATGATCAACAACAACCTTTCAGAACAAAAGTGTCAGGTGTGCGAGGTGGGCGCGCCGCCGATGACGCAGGCGTCTATAGATGAGCATTTGGCGCAGGTGCCGGCATGGACGCAGATCGAGAACAAGATCGAGCGCGTATTCACGTTTGCCGATTTCAAAGAGGCGATGGTGTTCGTGAACAACGTGGCAGAGCTTTCCGAAGCGGAAGGACATCATCCGGACATTCACATTTCGTATAGCAAAGTAACGATCACGTTGTGGACGCACGCCGTAGGTGGACTCTCGCTCAACGATTTTATTCTGGCGGCAAAGATCGATCAGATTGCATAGTCCGAGAGGATGCTGTTGCTCAAATCAGTTTTTTGTTGTAGAGTATCCTCGGTATTCGGTTAGGCAACTAGCCGAATTTTTGTTTTTTCTCAACAACAAGCAAGGAGATAATGATGCATCCGTTCACGGATAACGATTTCGCAAAGAATAAAGAGATCCTCATAGCTGCGCTCGGCCATCCTCTGGAACAAACGCCCTGCAAGGTCATTACCCTTTCTTCGCTCGATGGTAGTACGACCATCACGGCGCGCAATGGTACCTTTGTGTCGTGCGCGCTCCTGGAGTTTCTGAGTGACGGCAGGAGTGTATTCATGATCGACTATGCGGAACACGAAGTAGCGCAAAAGTTTTTTGCGCCGCTTTGGAACGAAACAGGGCATTCGACGATCGATTTTCTCCGTAAACCGGGCGGCCGGGTGGAGGTCGACATTCGTCAGGATGATGGATTGGCCAAAGAAGCAGTGGAATGGCTCTCGAACAATCCCGATGAGATCTCTCACTACACAGGCGGTGAAATCATGGGTACGATCGAGCTGCTTGACCGCGGGGTCTATCGTATCGCTGAGCCGGACGAAAACGCTGACCGCGGCTGGCGGGTCAACCAATGGCTCAAGCAGGCGATCCTCCTTTCATTCAAGCTCAACAAGAACGAGATCATTTCTGGCGGACCGGGAGAGGCGTCGTTCTGGTACGACAAGGTGCCGTCGAAGTTCTCCTATTGGGACACGCCCGATTTTGAGAAGGCGGGATTTCGGGCGGTCCCGCCGTGCGCCGTGCGTTTTGGTGCTTACATCGGGCGCAATGTCGTGCTCATGCCATCGCTCGTCAACATTGGTGGGTACGTCGATGACGGCACGATGGTTGACACGTGGGCCACGGTCGGCTCCTGTGCACAGATCGGCAAGAACGTGCATCTTTCTGGCGGCGTGGGTATCGGCGGTGTTCTCGAACCGCTTCAAGCCAACCCGACGATCATCGAGGATGGTGCCTTTATCGGCGCCCGTTCCGAGGTGGTGGAGGGGGTGATCGTACGAAGGCGGGCCGTGCTCTCGATGGGGGTTTTCATCGGCAAGAACACACCGATCGTTGACCGTACCAACGGCGGGAATATCCTCTATGGCGAGGTTCCCGAAAACGCTGTGGTCATGATGGGTGTGCATCCGAAGAACGGGCTTACCTGCCCGCAGATCGTGAAGTATCGGGATGAAAAAACCGACGCGGCGACGGCCATCAATGAGATCCTTCGCGGGTAGTGGTAATAGTACGGGCGCTTCGCAAGAAGCGCCCGTTTTTACATCCTAAGAATTCTGTGGTACGGTTTTTACATCCTAAGAATTCTGTGGTACG
>MHUZ01000007.1 GCA_001823605.1 Candidatus Yonathbacteria bacterium RIFOXYD1_FULL_52_36 | reverse complement strand
TGGCTCTGGCTCTATACTGCGTTTAACGTCATTCGCGCGCACGGCGGACTTTTGTGGGTGGAGTCGGGGGGCTTAGGCAAAGGAGCGACCTATTTCATCGAGCTTCCTCCATGGGGTACGCGCGGGCCAATGCCGCACACGCACGAGCTGGTCGAGACCGACCATATGCATCCCGGACGTGAGCATGTGAATGTGCGTACCAGCAACCACCTATGAACGAAACACTTTCACCGATCCTCATGAGCACGCTCTCGATGGGCGGCGGCGCACTCGCCCTCCTTGCGGGGCTCTTTGTCTATATGCGCGAGCGTACTCACGAAGGCCGCAAGGCATTCATGATCCTTGCCGGAGCAACAGGTCTCTTTGGGCTGGCGCTCGGCGTGTTGTTGTACCCCGACTTGAAGGTACACTCCGCACTAACGATCGTCGCCTATACTCTTGCTGCGGCGATTCCTCCCGCCCTGCTCGTGTTCTCATTTACGGTCATCACTGAGGGACGCGTGTACTCCCGCTTGCATATGCGGGTGGCCGCGCTACCGTTTTTTGGCGCTCTTGCAGCAGTGCTATGGCTTGGATCGAGCGCAGAAACCACCACGAAGAGTTACGAGATCCTTTCCGGCATGTGGCGCTACGCCGCGATCATCTATGTAGGGGCGTACCTTGCGGCGAGTATCGCGGTTCTGTTTGAAAAATATCGCACACGCGCAGGTGCATTTCGCCGTAAGACTGGCGCCATCTTCTGGGTCGTTCTTCTGTTGCTGGGTATTCCCGAAGCGATCGCCGTATTCCTTGCTCCGGAGTTCTGGCCGCTGTATTTTTGGACGTTCCCCGCAGTGATGGGCCTTGGCATCGCTACGCTGGGTTTTGCGCTCTCGCGCGGAGGGTTTTTGGGCGGACGGCTCTATCTCGCAGAGCTTTTCACGGGCTCGGCGATTCTCGTACTTTTTGTTGAAGCACTTTTGGCGTCGACACTCTTTGCACTCTCGATGACGCTCGTAATTCTGTTTTTGATCGCGGGCACCGGCGTATCGCTCATCCGCACCGTTCGCGAAGAGATCTATGCACGCGAAGACATGGAACACCTGCTCGAAGACTTGGCACAGGCACACGAATCTTTGGAGGCCCTCGACAAGAAGAAATCAGAATTCATTTCCGTGGCGTCGCACCACCTCCGCGATCCGCTCACGGTCATCAAGGGATACTCCTCAATGCTTCTTGAAAATTCGTTCGGGGAGCTTTCTTCT
Source organism: Candidatus Yonathbacteria bacterium RIFOXYD1_FULL_52_36 (assembly GCA_001823605.1). GTDB lineage: Bacteria > Patescibacteriota > Minisyncoccia > Phycocordibacterales > UBA1539_B > 2-01-FULL-51-10. Next base: position 15,039 of record MHUZ01000007.1, on the reverse strand, counting down.
GGGCTGCGCGAAGCGGTAGGACGCATTTTCCGTTCGAGTGAGCGCTTGATCGACATTGTCGATGATTTTCTCGACACGGCACGCATCGAGAGCGGTGAAATGCCGTATGAGTGGTCGATGGTGGATGTGAAAGCGATGCTTGAAGAGCTGGTCACTGAATTCACCCCGATTGCTGATCATGCCGGCATGCATATGACGTTTGTTCCTGCATCAAGCGATGCACTGGTCACGTATGCCGATGCGGGCAAGATCCGCCAGATGTTCTCAAACTTGATCGACAACGCCATTAAGTACAACGTAAAGGGCGGAGAAGTTTCGATCGCGATGCGTCGTATTCCCGGTGGGGCAGGTGATGCTATTCTCGCATCCTTCACTGACACGGGCATCGGCATTCGCGCCGCAGATCTCGATCACATTTTTGAAAAATTCGGCCGTGGAGAAGGCGTAAGCAAGGTCTATACCGAAGGATCCGGCCTTGGTCTGTATGTTGCGCGCGAGATCCTGCGTCACCACCAGGGACGCATCTGGGGTGAGTCTGCCGGAGTGGGTAAGGGTGCCACCTTCTACGTTGAGCTTCCGATTACCACCGAAGCACACGCTAGCGCCACCCCGCAAGTGGCTTAAAGCGACCATTTTTGATATCATCACCCAATGGCAGAAACACCACAGATCGTCCTTACGGGAGACCGCCCGACCGGCAAACTCCATTTAGGGCATTACGTTGGATCCCTCAAAAACCGGGTCGCTCTTCAAGATACCCACACGCAGTATGTGCTCATTGCCGACGTGCAGGCACTCACGGATAATTTTGATAATCCGTCGAAGGTGCGCAACTCCGTTCCCGAGGTGGCGCTCGACTATCTTGCGTCAGGTATCGATCCGGCCAAGTCCACCATCTTTATTCAGTCACAGATCCCCGCCATTGCCGAGCTTACCGTTTTCTTCCTCAACCTTGTCACCGTGGCGCGCCTCAAGCGCAACCCGACCGTCAAAGACGAGATGAAACAAAAAGGCTATGGTGAAGACGTGCCGGCGGGATTCCTTTCGTACCCTGTGTCGCAGGCGGCAGACATTCTTGCGTTCAAAGCAAATCTCATCCCCGTCGGCGAGGATCAGTTGCCGGTGATCGAGCAGACCAACGAGATCGCCGAAAAATTTAATCGCATCTATGGCGAAGTGTTTCCTCACGTGAAGCCGCTTCTCTCAACAGCACCGCGCCTGTCCGGCATCGACGGCAAAGCAAAAATGTCCAAGTCGCTCGACAATGGAATCTACCTCGCGGACTCTCCCGAAGAGATCGAGCGCAAGGTGATGATGATGTATACCGACCCTGAACATGTGCGCGCTGAAGATCCGGGGCACCTCGAGGGCAACGTTGTCTTCGAGTACCTTGATATCTTTGATACCGACACGGATGGTCTTGCGGAGCTTAAGGCAGGATACCAGAAGGGTGGCGTGGGCGACGTGGTGGTGAAGCGCCGACTCCTTGCACTTTTGCAAGAGGTGATCGGACCGATCCGTGAGCGTCGTGAGCATTTGGCAAAAGACCCTAAGTACGTGATGGACATCGTCGCCGAGGGCACCAAGCGTGCACGCGAGGTTGCTGACGAAACACTCGCGCAAGTCAAAGAGGCAATGCAAATCCGCTATTTCTAGTATGGAACAGTTTGGCACCCCACAACAGCACCCTCCACACGAGAACCCGCCGCCTGATCCGGCGATGCTCATCCAGCATGACCTCCTCGAGCGTCATCCTGATTGGATCGAGACGCACGCCGAAGATTTCCGTGCGCTCATCACCAACTACCCGCAGATACTCGAGGATTACGAGCAAGACCCCAAAGAAGCCATAAAAAAGATCGAAGAGTTTTACTACGAATAAATTATGCGAACCTACATACAAACCCTTGCGGACCATATCGGAGAAGAAGTAACCATCGCCGGATGGATCAACGTACGCCGCGATCACGGCAAGCTCGTGTTTCTCGACCTGCGTGACAGAACAGGCCTCCTTCAGATGGTGGCACTTCCAAATCATGCCGAGGCACACGCTATTGCCGGTACGGTGCGCCCTGAATGGGTTGTTGGGGTGACCGGTATGGTGAATAAGCGCCCCGAGAAAATGGTGAATGCTAATTCGCCGACCGGCACCATCGAGCTCGAGATCACCGAGATGCGCGTCTTGGCACAGGCAGAAGAACTGCCGTTCGACAAAGACACGGAGCTCAACCTCGATACGTATCTCGACTACTTGCCCCTCACGCTCCGCACTGAGCGCGCACAGGCAACGTTCCGCGTGCAGGCGCGCATCATCCAGGCATTCCGCGAATTTTTGATCCAAGAAGGGTTCACCGAGGCACAGGTACCTAAGCTCGTGGGTGGCGATGCTGAGGGTGGCGCATCGGTATTCCCGGTAGAGTACTTTGGCCATACCGCATACCTCGCCACAAGCCCCCAGCTCTACAAGCAGATTCTTGTGGGTGTGTTTGAGCGCGTGTTCACGACCGGCAACATGTACCGCGCCGAGAAGCACAGCACCACGCGCCATTTGAACGAATACACGAGTCTTGATCTTGAGATGGGATTCATCAAGGACCACACCGATATCATGGATCTCGAGCGCCGTATGCTCGCACACATCATGCAGGCACTCGCACGCGACTCTGCGGCCGACTTTGCGCTCTTTGGCACCGAGATCCCGACAGTGGGGGAAACTGTCCCCACATGGAAACTCCGCGAAGCGCAGGAGATCATTAAAAAAGAATTCGGCGAGGATTGCGTCGGCGAGCCCGACCTCGAGCCTCAACACGAGCGCTGGCTTTGTGAGTATGCTAAGAACAAATTCAATTCCGACTTCGCATTCATCACGCACTATCCGGTCAAGAAACGCCCGTTTTATACGTACGAAGACGAAGCAGACCCCGGCTTCACCAAGAGCTTTGACCTGCTCTTTCGTGGCGTTGAGATCACAACCGGCGGTCAGCGCATTCACGAGTACGGCAAACTAATCGAGAACATTAAAGCATGGGGACTCAAACCTGAGAGCTTCTCCTACTATCTCCAAGCATTCAAGTACGGCATGCCGCCGGAAGGAGGCCTTGCTATCGGCCTTGAGCGCCTCACCGCAAAGCTCTTGGGCATTGAGAACGTAAAACAAGCAACTCTCTTCCCGCGCGATCTCAATCGCATCGACACGCTTCTTTCGGGAGGAAAGGAAGAAAAGTAGAGATGCAAATCCTATGCGCGTGTACCTCATCCGCCATGGTGAAAGCGAGTCCAATGCACTGCGCATTCATCAAGACCATACTCCAAAGTTGACCGAAAAAGGGCGCGCGCAAGCAGAGTTTGCCGCGCATCGTTTGCGTAATGTTCCGCTCGAAAAGATCATTGCGAGTCCGTATCCGCGCGCCCATGAGACAGCCACGATCATCGGACACACGCTCAATCTTCCCGTCGAAGAGTCCGAGCTTCTGGTGGAGACGCGGCGCCCTTCAGAGGTTGTCCATCAGAGTCATGACTCCGCCATAGCACAAGAGGTTGAACGGGCATACCGAGAGAACCTCGACAATCAGGACTGGAAATATTCTGACGAAGAAAGTTTTGCTGAAACGCGTAAGCGAGGGATCGACGCCCTCGCGCTCATTGCGCAACACACAGAAGAGAAACTTCTCGTCGTTTCGCACGGCAACTTTATGCGTATGCTCGTAGCACTCGTTTTGTTTGGCGAAGCGATGACACTACGTGAGTTTCAGAACTTCCGTGAAGCAACGCTTACCAACAACACCGGCATCACGATTTTGAGCCGTCACACTGATTGCGCCCATCGCGAGGGCGATCACTGGCAACTCATCTCCTGGAACGACCACGCGCATTTGTGATGAAGTTCATTAATTTCATTAAATCTTCCAGATACGTCCTATGGGGTATGGAGAGAAAAGTGAGTTATCCACAGGTTGCTTGACTTTTAATGAAGAATATGGTACACTTCCAATACGTTATTAATGGGTTTTTTAATAGGAAACACGAAAATGAATTCGTTTAAAAAAGTATCGTTTGGTGTTTGTGCAGCAGCGTTCATCCTTTTGGGCGGAGCACAGGTTGCGTCAGCGCAGGTGTTCACGCAGGATCTCGGTATCGGTTCTACGGGAACTGAGGTGACGAAGCTTCAGGAGCGCCTTCTTGCTGAAGGTCTTCTTGCAAGCGATGTGAAGGCAACCGGTTACTATGGGGCGCTCACCGAGGAAGCGGTGGTGAAGTTCCAACAGCTTTACACTATCGACATGACGGGTACTGTTGGTCCTAAGACCCGCGCTATCTTGAACGGCACGTCATCAGGCGGATCGGAAGGTTCTGTCCTTGGCGCATCAACGTTTAACTTTACGCAGAATCTCGTTGTCGGCTCAACCGGCGAAGAGGTTACCAAGCTTCAGGAGCGCCTTCTTGCAGATGGCCTTCTCGCAAGCGATGTGACCCCGACTGGCTACTTTGGCTCACTCACTGAGGGTGCAGTCAAGAAGTTTCAGGAGCTCTACGGTATCGAAATGACGGGCACCGTTGGTCCCCTCACACGCGCAGCACTCAACAAGTAAATAATAATCTTCACACAATAGTGTGCACAAAGAGCTCCGCATGTTGCGGAGCTCTTTGTTTTGTGCTATAATATACGAACATATATGCAACGTTTTCTCAAAAATCTCAAGCGGTATTTCATTCCTCATCTGGAGAATGACTACAAGCCCCGCTTCTTCGCGATACGAAGTGTTTTGGCGCTCTCCACAGCCATTGTGGGACTGTTTCTTTTGGCGGTGGTACAGCATGTGGCAATTTTGAATGGAAGCAACATACTTGCGACTGTTGTGTCGAGCACGCTCGTGGATATCACCAATGATGATCGTGCGGAGAATGGATTGAGGACACTCTCGTACAATCCAGTGCTTGCACATGCGGCACAGCTCAAGGCGGATGACATGGCGGCAAAGTCATACTTTGCGCACACGAGCCCCGAAGGCGTGACGCCGTGGCACTGGCTTGAGGAGGCGGGGTACACATTCAGCTATGCAGGGGAGAATCTTGCCGTGAATTTTTCTGACTCTATCGACGTGGGGGAGGCGTGGATGAACTCTCCCGGGCACCGCGCCAATATTTTGAATGATCGCTTTACCGAGATCGGTATTGCAAGCGCAGAAGGTGTATATGAAGGTCAGCCGACGGTTTTCGTGGTGCAATTCTTTGGTAAACCTGCAAAAGTGCAGGTTGCACAGGCAGGCGAGTCAGTGGTTACGCGTGAGACGCGCTCCGCAGAGAACGAAACAGCTACCACCACGGTTGCGGGAACCACAGAAGATGCACCACCGGCAAATGAAGTCGCCGGTGCCATGATCGAGACCGTGGTCGTCGACGATATGTTCGTTGCAGTGAAGAATAGCGATGTTGTGGAGGCGGAAAGTACATCCACGTCGGTAATTGAGGCGCCCGAAGGGTCATTGGTCGGACGTGTGCTCGCATCACCACAGACGGCCCTCTCGTACGCATATTTGATATTTGGAATACTCGTAGTGCTTGCGCTCGCGCTCGATACTATGATAGAGATTCGCCGACGCCACCCGATGCACATTGTGTACGCACTGCTCCTTTGGATTTTGATCATCGGACTTTTGTATGCGGGCGGGGCGTATGTGTTTCCCGATGTGATCGTGGTGTAAATTAAACGGCTCAGCCCATGGGCTGAGCCGTTTAAGGAGCGACTTCGTTTGCGTTTCCGAGCGACATTATTTTCTTTGGCGCGAAGTGCCTTAGAAAATAAGAAGTACCTGTGTGTGCCGAGGAGCTCATACAGGTCAATACCCGCCTTTTTTGTGGCAGGGGGACCTTTATTTCCTTTGAAATAAAGGTTATCCGCGCTATGATGAACACATGGAATCGGCATTTCAGGTAAAAACACAAACGTTTGAAGGGCCGCTCGACCTCCTCCTTTCGCTCATAGAAAAGCGGAAGCTCCTCATCAACGAGATTACGCTCTCGCAGATCGCCGACGACTACTTGATATACGTGCGCTCCATATCAGACATGCCGCTCAAAGACACCGCACAATTCTTGCTCGTGGCGTCAACGCTCGTGCTCATCAAGTCGCGCTCACTTCTGCCCACGCTTGCGCTCACCACAGAAGAGGAACGAAGCATTGGTGATCTTGAGCGCCGGCTTAAACTCTATGAACGCTATCGCGCACTCTCGGTAGGACTCAAAGATCGCTTTGGGAAGACGATGCTTTTTCCTCGGCGCGAGGGTGGTGCCACGGTGCCGGTCTTTGCACCCGACGCCGAAACAGCAGTGCCGTCTATCCGCACCGCAGTGGCCGGCGTGATCGCACGCTTCCCGAAAGCGATTGTGCTTCCCAAGATCGTGGTGAAGAAGATCATGTCCATCGAAGATATGATGGAGCGTTTGCGCGATCGCGTTTCAAGCGCGCTCAAGATGAGCTTCAAGGATTTTGTGGGGAAGACCGCCACCGAAAAGAAAGAGGTGATCGTCGGGTTCTTGGCGCTCTTGGAACTGATGCGCGAGGGCGTGATCGATGCGGTTCAGCACGCGCGTTTCGATGACATTTCGGTCGAGTCGCAAGAGGTGGGTGTTCCCAAATATTTTTAAATTTGTATACTGTCTTTACCATGGAACTCTCTGCACGCGTTGAAGCACTTTTGTTTTACAAAGCAGAGCCGGTCGCGATCGACCGGCTTGTGGTGATGCTCGGCGTATCAAAAGAAGAGATCATGGCAGCGCTCGAGGTGCTCCGCGCACGCTATGATGGGACAGGGCTTTCCCTTATGCAGAACGGCGAAGAGGTAATGCTTGCCACGGCATCCGGGGCAAGCGAGCTTATCGAGACGCTCATTAAAGAAGAACTCTCGCGTGAGATCGGTAAGGCGGGAATTGAGACGCTTTCAATCGTGCTCTATCGCGGGCCGGTCACCCGCAGCGAGATCGATTACGTGCGCGGGGTCAATTCCAACTTTATGCTTCGCGCACTGATGACGCGGGGGCTCGTGGAGCGTGTCGCCGATCCTGCCGGCGGGCGTGTACCGCTCTATCGACCGACGTTCGAGCTCCTCTCGCATTTGGGTGTGACTCGTGCCGAGGACCTGCCAGACTACGAAGCCGTGCGTGAGGAATTGGTAGCGTTTGAGGCAGGGAAGGAGGATCCGGCACTGGGCACACCTGCACCCATGCACAGCGACGAAACGGCTATCGATCAGCACGAAGAGATGATGGGCGCTGACGAAGAAGAATTTGCCGCGATGGAAGAGGTGATCGCGCAAGAAGAGTTGCCACAGGAACACCATGAAGAAACTACTTGAACACATCATCGCGGAGAGCAGTGAATATTCTGATGCGCCCCAAATCGGGCGCGCGACTTTTGACGTGCCGCTCTCACTGCTTGAGCAGGATCCGGTGCCGATGCCGCGCTACACTCGATTCCATGCGCTCACTGCTTTTGCGTTTGTGGTGATTGCGGGTGGCGTGGTCTTTGTGGGACACCAGGGGAGCGTCCTACCCGGCGGCTCCACGCTTTCTCTCTCGAATGATCGCGGGAAATCGGTGCCGGCGTCCGTGCCAATACGCAATTATTTTGAAACCATTACACTTTCTGCGCAGTCTGCGTATGTGCTCGATGTTGCTACCGGCAAGATTCTCTATGCAAAGAACGAGCGCAAGATACTGCCACTCGCGTCACTTACCAAAGTCATGACCGGACTCGTGGCGACGGATGCCGGTGATGCATCCACACGGATCGCCATTCATGCCGCGGCTGTACAAGAAGAAGGAGATTCTGGGTTGCTTCCGGGTGAAGAATTGGGACTCAAGGATATTTTGGATTTTACACTGGTCTCGTCTTCAAATGACGGTGCGCAGGCCATCGCCGCTTGGGCGGGAGGCACATTCGGCGATAGTTCGTCGCCGGCCTTGCCGCAAGATCGTTTTATTGCACAAATGAATGAACGCGCGCGAGCGCTCGGACTTTCTGATACGACGTTCAGCAATCCGACAGGACTAGACCTCGACAGTTCGACCGCGGGTGCGTATGGGTCGGCACGCGATATGGCAAATCTTTTTGCACACATTGCCACACATCGCCCCGAGATCCTTGCGGCAACCTCTCAGGATCGTGTCACGGTATGGTCGCGCGATGCCCTCCAGCACACTGCCACCAACACAAACCCGCTCGCGACCAAGATTCCCGGTCTCGTAGCATCAAAGACGGGGTACACCGAGCTTGCCGGCGGCAACCTGGTGGTTTCGATCGATGCTGGTGTGGCGCACCCGGTAGTCATTGCCGTTTTGGGTTCCACCGAAGAGGGGCGCTTTGAGGATGTCTCGCGCCTTGCCAAATCGGCGCTAAAACAACTCTCAGAAAAAGCCCCGTAGGCAAAATTTACAGGTTACATGGCGGCAGGGTATACTGAATCAACATCCTATGTCCATCAAACAAACAGGCCCCCGTTTTGTTGTTGCCGCCCTCGTACTTCTGGGCAGCTTTTTCTTTGTGGCGAACTCGGCGAGTGCTGCGACGTATTATGTCAGAACTGATGGCGACAGCACGAACTGCACAGGACTCTCGGATGCGGCGTATCCGGGATCAGGCTCTGCGCAGGTGTGTGCGTGGGCGACGGTCGCAAAAGTTAACTCGGTTACGTATACAGCAGGAGATATGGTTCGGTTCAAGCGCGGTGGCACATGGTCTGGCACACAGCTTAGTCCCAAATCAAATGTCACGTATGCGGCTACCGTAGAAGATGGTGATAAGCCGATTCTTACGACTTCAGCAACAACGCGCACGGTATTCCTGAGCGCGCTACAAGGCGTAACTTTGGAAGACCTGGATGTGCGGGGAGGCACGAGTGCTGCCCTGCAGATTAACTCAAGCGGTAATTCTACGCCCATCACATTGAATCGAATAGATGTCAGTGGCGGGGGGAGTTATCAGGTATACATTTATGAATCAGTGGTTACTGCTACTGACGTAGATGCAACAGGCGAAAATCCATTTTATTTTACGACTGCAGCAACCCCGACCATCTCCACGAACGCCACATTCACCTCAAGCGCAGCGACGAGAGGGTCCGATACTGCCGTTTCGACCGGATTCAGTCTCAATCAGTCATCGACGCTTACATGTACTGGATGTGTCGCACACAACAATTACCTCGATGGATTTACTACGAATGGTCCGTCAGCTCTGACCTGTACTGATTGTTTGGCATACAACAACGGAACAACAACAAATGCTACTTCTGGAGACGGATATACCTCTCACGATACCTCAACGCTTAATGTGCGTCATAGTATTGCGTATGGGAACTTGAAATCAGGCGTAGCCGTCACGGGTGATTCCACCGGAGAAATTCTTCATTCCGTTTTTTACAACAACGTTGAAGGAACGAATGGATCCGGATGGGATTCCGCCGGAGATGTGGGGATAGGCATCAACGCTACTGGAAACTGGACCGTGAAGAATAATATTACGTATGGTCATCCGGTAGAGATGATGATAAGCGCAAACACAGTGGGTGCCGGCGCAGTGATAGATTCCGATTATAATATTTTCTATGATTCCCTTGGGGGAAACGCGTTTGATTATGATGGAACACTTTCTGGTTTTGCGGCATATCAGACTGCAAGCAGTCAGGACCAGCATTCTTTAAATACTGACCCGCTCTTTACGAGCATTGTTGGGAATGACTTCACCCTCCAATCTACTTCTCCCGCCATCGACGCGGGCGTCGATGTAAACCTCACCTCAGACTACGTTACCAATCCTCCGTACGACATGCCATCGATTACTAACACGGGAAGTGTGGGTTCATACTCAAAAGCATATGTCGATATCGGTGCCTACGAATACGTCACACCTCCTACTCCAACGATCGAGAGCTCAACTCACGCATCAGAATCAACTTGGTACAACAGCCTCACTCCGGTCACGATCTCCTTTGCGTCTCCCTATACCTCAACCACGAACGCAACAACCACTGACTTCAGGTACGTAGTGAATCAAACCGCATCCCCAACAGCCGCCGCTGTGCGGGCGGGCACCCTTCTTGATGATGCAATCACGTTTGATGCTGGATCACTGGTAACCACCGATGGTACATGGTACGTTCACACTGTCGCACAAAACGAAGCCACCACCACTGCGTTCTCTTCAAGTTTTGATACGTACGCCGTGAAGTACGACGGTACCGCTCCGAGTGCAACACTCTCGAGTCCCGGTGATGGGAGCTCGGTCTCCACCGCACGTCCGACGTTTGAATGGTCCGGATCAGATGCTTCTTCAGGGATCGCTTCATATGCTCTGTATATCGACAGCGCACTCGATACGGGAGGGATCGCCGGCTCGTCAACAGCTTCAGGAAGCGATCTCTCGTGCGGGACGCACACGTGGTACATCATTGTTACTGACAGCGCGGGGAACACGACGACCTCTTCATCACACACCTTCACCCGAACCTGTGGAGGCGGTATCCCGTCAGCAGGCGGAGGAGGTAGCGTGAATACGCAGTCGACCATCCCTGTTCCACCCATTGCCACAAGTACTCCCACCACAACATCTGTTCTTTCCGGCAACGACGCGGTCAGGGCACAGTTGAGAACACTCCAAGAACACCTCGTAGTACTCCTCCAAGAGCTTATAAAAGTGCTCATTGCAGAGTTGCAGAAAAAGGGGAGTGGGTAGTCAAAAGGGGGCTGACTGGCACGTCGCTTAACTTTCCGTTATACTGGGCGGATGATGTTTGATGCTCTCATTGCTCTTAATGCCTTTAAGGTATTTGCTCCCGCAGCGATCGCGTTCTTTGTAGGATTGTCGATCACGCCGATTCTTACGCATTATCTCTACAAGCACAAAGCGTGGAAGAAGAAAAGCGTACAGAAAGCGCTTGATGGGGGAGCCGCTCCGATCTCTGCATCATTACACAAAGATGAAGTCAAAAAAACACCGCGCATGGGCGGTATTGTGATCTGGGTGAGCGCCCTACTTACGATCGCGGTCATTTGGCTCATTTCGCAATTGTTTCCGAACGAGATCACACGCAAGCTCGATTTTTTGAGCCGTAATCAGACATGGCTCCCGCTCTTTACGCTCGTTATTGCGTCGCTGGTCGGGCTTGCGGACGATCTTCTTCAGGTGGCGGGTAAAGGCGGGTACATTGCAGGTGGACTCTCGCTCACGAAACGTATTGCGTTGGTGCTTTTGATTGGAGCGGTCGGTTCGTGGTGGTTTGCGACCAAGCTTGACCTGACCTCGATTGCCATTCCGTTCATGGGCGAGATCGATCTCGGGCTCTTTTTTGCGCCATTCTTTATGCTGGTGATGCTGGCACTTTTTTCAGGCGGAGTGATCGACGGCATCGACGGACTCTCCGGCGGGGTGATGGCGGCCATATTCTCTTCGTACGCAGGAATCGCGTTCTTCCAGGGGCAGATCGATCTCGCCGCATTCTGTGCGGTCGTGGTTGGAGGCATCCTCGCATTTCTTTGGTTCAACATTCCTCCCGCGCGGTTCTACATGTCGGAGACGGGGATCTTGGGGCTTACGGCTTCGCTTACGGTCGTCGCATTTCTTACGCGTGAAGTTGCGGTACTTCCGATCATTGCGCTCCCGCTCTTCGTAAGCTCGGGCTCGGTCATCATTCAAACTATTTCAAAAAAGATGCGTAACGGCAAAAAGGTATTTTTGGTTGCGCCGATCCATCACCACTTTGAGGCACTCGGGTGGCCGTCGTACAAAGTCACGATGCGCTTCTGGATTCTCTCGGTTGTCTTTGCGATTATCGGCATGGTGATCGCACTGGTCGGGTAACCGTTACTTGTCATGAAGAACCACCCCGTCGACAAGATCTTTCTCACGATCGTCATTGGAATCCTTGCGGGAGGTCTGACGATATTTTATTCGGCATCACTCGGTATTTTTGCAAAGAAAGGCGGTGACGTTTTTTCAGGTATTCTTATGAGCCAGCTCGGGCTCGGGTTACTCCTCGGCAGTATCGCGTGTGCGCTCTTTTCATATATTCCGTATCGGTTTTGGCGCGCCTACGCGATGCATGTCTTCCTTGCAACGCTCGCGTTGACCGCCCTAGTGTTCGTCCCCGGTCTTGGGGGTGAATCAGGAGGAGCAAAGCGCTGGATCTACTTGGGGCCAATATCGATCCAACCCTCGGAGCTTTTGAAGTTAGGGTTTGTGATCTATCTCGCCGCATTCCTTTCGCATATTCGCGGAACGGCACGCGCCTCGAATCGCGCGCTTTACGGATTTTTGGCAATCACCGGTGCTGTGGCGCTTTTGGTGGTGACCCAACCGGACACGGGTACCTTTGGGGTCATGTTCTTTGCCGGTATTGCGATGCTCCTGGTGAGCGGCGTGCCATGGCGGCATATAGGCATCATCTTTGTGTTGGGTATTCTTGCGCTCGGATTGCTCGCGGTCGTCAAACCGCACGTAGCAGATCGCATCACCACATTCATGCATCCTGAGCGCGATGCCCAAGGGTCCGGATACCAGATCCAACAGTCACTCACGGCGATCGGTTCAGGAGAGGTTGTGGGACGCGGGTTTGGGAAGAGTCTCCAGAAATTCTACTACTTGCCCGAACCGGTCGGCGACTCGATCTTTGCTGTAGCGGCGGAAGAATTCGGGTTTGTCGGGTCGGTTGCCATCATTCTGGCCTTCCTGTTCTATGCGGGGCGAGGATTGGTAATTGCCCAAAAAGCGCCCGATCAATTTAGTGGACTTCTGGTCGTGGGAATTGTTATACTCATTATATCCCAAGCATTTTTGAACATTATGTCTATGCTAGGGATCTTTCCGCTTACTGGGGTACCACTCCCGTTCATCAGTCACGGCGGAACGGCATTGCTCATGGTCCTTGCAGGAGCGGGAATCATTCTCAATGTGTCGCGCTTTGCACGTACGACGTAAGGTTTCGGGCTTCATCACGGCTTAATATAGAGGGGAGCGTGATGGTCCACGCCAATCGCTTGATCTGAATTCATACCCACATCCACATGAAAGTACTTTTTACCGGAGGGGGAACAGGGGGGCATTTTTACCCGCTTCTTCCTATTGCTGACGAACTTCATGCGATGCTTGATCGTGAACGGCTTGCGGGTGTCGAAATGTATTTCATGTCTGATAGTCCATACGACGAGCGCGCACTTTTTGAACACAAACTGATCTTCAAAAAGATTCCCACCGGCAAGCGCCGAACCTACGCATCATTTCAAAATGTTCTTGATGTATTCAAGATCGCCTTTGCATGTATTCGTGCGCTCGGCGTGATGTTTCGTCTCTATCCGGATGTGGTCGTGGGCAAGGGTGGCTACGCAAGTTTTCCTGCGCTCTTTGCGGCACGGATGCTCAGGATCCCGGTGATCATTCATGATTCTGATACGGTGCCCGGCCGCGTGAATATCTGGGCGGGTAAATTTGCAAAGCGCATCGCGATCTCATACCAGCAGGCGGCAGAATATTTTCCGCGTGCGCGCACCGCGCTCACCGGACAGCCCCTGCGAACCTCGATTATTACGCCGGTGAAAGACGGATCGCACCAGTTCTTTGGTTTTGATCCTAGTATCCCCACGATCCTCGTTGTGGGCGGGTCTCAGGGTGCTTTGCGTATCAATGACACGCTCTTAAACGCCTTGCCGAACTTGATCGGACGTTTCCAGATCATTCATCAGACCGGTGACCGCAACTTGAAAGAAGCGGAGCAGATCTCGGGACTTGTGCTCGAAAAGAGTCCGTACAAGAATCGCTATAAGGCATTTGGCACGCTTGATGATGCGACCCTTGTACGTGCGGCAGGCATTGCTGATCTGGTGATCACCCGTGCAGGATCAACGCTCTTCGAGATCGCCCTTTGGGGAATTCCTTCGATCGTGATTCCGCTTGCGATCACGCGAGATCAGCGTACGAACGCATATACGTATGCACGCGCCGGTGCCGCCGAGGTGATCGAAGAAGCGAATCTTTCTCCGCATATTCTTACGGCACTTATTGAATCCATTATGGATGATGCTACAAAGCGCGCGCTCATGGCCGAGAGTACGATACCGTTTCGTCATCCTGATGCGGCAAGAAAGATCGCCGAACAGGTGGTCCAAGTGTTGGTTGAACACAAAAAAATGGAACTGCGCACCGCATAATGAATTCTATGAACCATAACCCCGAACGCGTCGTAACCCGATTCGCCCCGTCACCAACAGGCGTGTTGCATGTTGGCTCAGTGCGCACCGCACTCTTTAGTTTTCTCTATGCACGCAAATACGGCGGCTCATTCATTTTGCGTATCGAAGATACCGACAAGGAGCGCTCAGAGAAAGCGTATGAAGAAAATATTCTTGAGGGGCTGCGTTGGCTCGGCATCACGCACGATGAATTTTATCGTCAGTCTGAACGTGGCGATGTATACAAAAAATATCTCGAACAACTCATTGCCTCCGGTGCGGCGTACATCTCGCAAGAGGAAGGCGGCGGGGAAGGGAAGCGCGCATCAGTGATCCGTTTTAAGAATCCGAACAAAAAAGTCGTATTCCGCGATGAAGTGCGCGGCGATATCGAGATCGACACCACTGATCTTGGTGATTTTGTCATCGCCAAAGATCTGGATACGCCGCTCTATAACTTTGCGGTGGTGGTCGATGATTTTGATATGGGGGTTACGCACGTGATCCGCGGTGACGACGGTATTGCGAACACTCCGCGTCAGGTCTTGATCCAAGAGGCACTCGGTGCACCGCGGCCGATCTATGCGCACCTGCCGCTCATTCTTGCCCCGGACCGCTCCAAGCTTTCTAAACGTCATGGTGCGGTCTCGGTCACTGAGTATCGCGATATGGGGTACCTGCCGGAGGCCGTGGTAAATTTCCTCGCACTCATTGGATGGAATCCCGGCGGTGAGCAGGAAGTATTTTCAATGGAGGAATTGACTGAGCTATTCTCGCTTGAAAAGATCCAGAAGGCGGGTGCGGTCTTTAATCTCGAAAAAT
>MHUZ01000006.1 GCA_001823605.1 Candidatus Yonathbacteria bacterium RIFOXYD1_FULL_52_36 | reverse complement strand
CATTAATACAGACCGACCCTATTTCCTCCCCCATTCACCTCGATATCTACATCCTTGTCGATATCGATATCTGTATCAATATCGGTATCAATATCATTCCCATCGCCTGTGTTCACCACGTTGCCATCTCCCCGTATGCCGGCATTCACCACTGACTTTCGACTATTGTCGATCCTGGTGGTGCTGATCTTCCGGTTATCCGTGCGACTTTTGTCGACATCCACAGAATTATTGAGTGTCGCACCGGCACCGGCCGAAGATGAGGACTGTGACGATCCGCCCGCGCCGCCTTGCGCTTCAGAGCTCACGTTTCCCACTGTACCGCCGGTTGCAGAGTTTTCTATGCTGACCGCACCTTCGTCAACACCGCCACTCGTTGCATTCACATCACCGCTCTGCTGGATCATGTTCGTGCTATCTGGCCGGCGATTCTTTTGCCCTTGGGCATAGTAGTGCCCGCCGATCCACGCGCCCAGCGCTCCCGTAACGCTCATATCCGTGGCATCCTGGAAGGTGCCAACATTCTGCGCACCGACCTGAAGGTTCGGATTGACCTTCCCTGTACGACTCTCGACCGTGTCGATCACTTTTATACGCGGACCACCCGCAAGATCGACACCCGTATCAACGATCCGAACAACATCTCCATTCGAGGCAACGAACTCCTTGTACGATGCCGATGCACACCCCGCAAGCGTGACGCTTGCGAGCACCATCAGTATAACGGTCTTCATAATCACTCTCCTTCCTGATACGATTCATAGAGCACCGAATCACATTCGTTTTCGATCAATGCGCCGCTCCGCGCCGCTCCTACACCAATTCCCCCATGGTAGAACCCTGGAGCAATGTCAACGTATGAACTCCGGTACGATGACGTGATCCGTTTTACACATGTCGTCTCCGGCACAAATACCGATTTTGTTCGAACAGTGTCAACAGGACTCACGATCACGTTCCCGCAGTAGAGCGAGAACTTGGGCGTGTCGCCATCGTACACAAACCGTTCACCGTCTTCGCACAGGGCACGCCCCTCTCTTCGCCATACATCAAACTCCGTCCCGTGCGCATTCGTGCGCATGATTCCCCCACCGGGAGGAATTCCTGTTGTGTCCCAGGTACATGGCCGAATGCTTATGGTGGAACTCGTGGCAAAATATGATGCCGCGGCTTCAACCGAATGGAATGCATACCCGCCGTGCTCATTCAGCTGTCGCAAAAACCCCTCGGGAGAAACGTGATTCTGTTCGCCTTCAAGGTCAACAAAAAATGCCGTACTGGTCAATCGCGGCTTTTCGTATACGAACGAATACCACGCATTCTGATCGCTAACCGCTACGGCTTGGACTTGAAGCAGTCCGAGCGCGCAA
This sequence comes from Candidatus Yonathbacteria bacterium RIFOXYD1_FULL_52_36, assembly GCA_001823605.1. Classification (GTDB taxonomy): domain Bacteria; phylum Patescibacteriota; class Minisyncoccia; order Phycocordibacterales; family UBA1539_B; genus 2-01-FULL-51-10. Next base: position 5,726 of record MHUZ01000006.1, on the reverse strand, counting down.
ACGGCTACGACATACTGCACATAGTTCATCATCACCTGTCCTCCATATGACCTGCCTTGATCACAATCTCACTGACACGCACACAACGCTGCGATATACATCCCGGTTGTGGCATCCCGCATTACGGAACCCGCCGACATGTCCAAAATGTAGCCCGGTTATGGCGTTCCGCAATGCGGAACCCGCCGACCTACATATACGCAGCGCGTGCGCGAGTCTCACCTACCCATTTTACGCAGGACTCGCGCGTCCCCGATCTACCGGGTTTCCGAGTCCATAGAACGCACGTGCTTGTTCCGAATCACGCAGATATGTCTCCACATTCTCGACAAGCATCCAATCTTCCGCGCCGTGCGGCTTGAGGAATATCCGCTTACCTTCTGTCTTCTTGGGCACCAAGAGCGTTTTCCCCGCATCTGGGTGACCAAACCATTTCTCTGATACGCTGAAACGATACATATAGGGTGCCATGTGTTCCATTTGCACCTTCGTTTCAGTAAGGATGTTGTCGTAGAGACTACGTGTATGGGCAAATTGCTCCCTAACATCCGTTAACTCTTTTTTCGTTACTTCATATGCTACTGCCGCTGCTTCGAGCTCTCGCTCAGTGCTCACTCGAACACGTTCATGCTCTGCCGACCGCTGCGCAAGGAACAAAGCTTCTCGTTGCGACCGTTGTGTGGCATTATTCCGCACAATCAAAGCAACCAATATCACACCGAGCACTACGGCGAAAAGAACCATCAGGAAAAAAGTTCCACGGATCCAGTTGAGTTGCCGGTCAAGTTGCGCAGCGGCAAACTCTTGCTGCACCTCCAGCTCATTTTGGAGTGTCCCTACTCCTTGCTCAACACCCAGTAATACTTCCTCGCGAAGGTCCTGGATTTCAATCCGTTGAGCTTCGATAATTCCCTGCTCTGCCTTCGCCTGCAGTGCCGGCACCGTCGCTTCTTGCGCCACTTCTTTGAATCGATACAGGCCTGGACCAGCTTTGCTTTGTTCAAGAACAATAGCCATCGTCTTTGTTGTTGCACCCGCAATCGAAAATCCAATCGCGTGCGAAGAAGGAAGTGGAATATGCACTACAGTGTTCGGGCGAATAGTACGCCATTCAGTAATCTGATTAAACTGAGAAACCGCGCTTAGAAAATCCCTCCAATCACTGTGATACATTTCACGCGTGCGAGCATTGGTTACCCAATAACCCCACAACGTGTCCCCTTTAACCAACTTGAATGACTCAAGCAAGGTCAACTCCTGCGGAGCATGACTACCTTCTTGAATCTCTGCCGCAAACAACATGCGATCAAGAGACCCAAGGAGCAGTATGGCCACGCAGAATGCAGCACGAAACAACTTCACCATCACACACCTCCATAGTGCCTACAGCACACAAAACACAGAACGATCCAAAAATGATTATCAATGAGCGCCCCCAAACAACAAGCCGACTACCGACAACGATGTTGCCGGTAGTGCAGCATTTCAGAATCTATTCACATTCAAACAGACGCTCTAGGAAGAGATGATGAAGTTTGCCCACCTCCACAAACTAAAAAGTTCGGGCTCATTTTCTTTGAGGCAACTTTATCAATGCCAACAACGTCATGCTTTTTTGATAAACATTTCAGCAATACACCACCGCGCGTTCTAGACGCGGTGGTGATCAGAATTTCCATACTCAAACTAAAATTGCGATAAGGGATCGCTCGTGTCCGTAATTTTCTGGGTCTTTGAGATTCATTTCTTTCGAAAATTCTGCGATACTCTTTTTGAGATCGTCTCCCCAATCCTTAAAAAGATTCGAGAAATCAATATTTTTTACATAATGCTCGAATCCATCAGTAAAAACAAAAATGCGATCACCGGCTACCAAGTCGAAAACGCCCTTTTCCAAATGCTCCGCCATTCTTTCCTCGCCGTTAATGACAGCGTATGGTGCGCAAAGTCCCGTAGACATGGATTTAATGTTCATCTCCTTATCGAAATGAGCGACAAAAGAATCACAAATTGAAGCCCAATACGCCTTGTCATTTTTGATAATTACAAACGAACCAGTAGCAGCATAAAATCCCGTGGGGTTTCCCGAGACTTCACTTTTTCCAACACGGTGGTTGTACTGACTAACCGCACTGTTTGCTTCCGTGAAAACATCAATTATTTTCTCCGCGTTAAATTCGTCATACTTTTCGCTCACGCCTTTTACTATGGCTTCGCAAAATATCTTTGCGACCTCTCCAGCCGGAGAAGGGTTAGGATATTTTGCCTTACCTTCAATTATTCTCTTGAAATTCAAAGTAACCCCGTCGGAGACAACAAAAACCTGAGGTGAATTCGACGCGATGAGATAATCCTCTTGGGGATGTTGGTAGCTATCCGGCAAATGTTCGGAGAGGTTTCTTTTTTCCACGAACGCCTTTATTGCTTCTCTTGTGGGTTGCTCAAGGATTGAAAGGTATTGCATGTTTTAATTTTAGCAAAAAGAAACCGCTTCGTGAATGAACGAGAAGCGGTTGGTGGCTGGTGTGCCACAACTTGCGAGAAGGGTACCTTAACGTTTGATCTACCTTGTGGTCACAAATCACTAAGTATATTTCTTCACTGCGTTCGAAATCTACTAAGTGTTCGCGACCCCGGCTCGTGGTCCCGATTGCTATTGGGACATCACTGCGCCCTCCACAAACTAAAAACCTGCCGCGGGGCAGGTTTTCTTAACGTTTGTGGACCCTACCGGATTCGAACCGGTGACCTCCTCATTGCAAATGAGGCGCTCTACCAACTAAGCTAAGGGCCCTTTCAATTTCAAAAACTACCCCGCAAAACGGGGTGTTCTCTATTCTACTTTATTTTCCCCGAAGTGCAAGGTCGATGACATGATCGACAAATTCATCGAAGCTTATGTCGCTCTGTGCAAGCATCTTGGGAAATGCTGATGCGGCGGAAAGCCCAGGCAACGTATTCACCTCAAGAAGATACGGGCCACGGTCCGTCAGTATAAAATCGACCCTAAAATAGTGTGCCGGAGAGAGGGTCTCTGCTACTTTCCTTACCACATGCGCAATATCTTCTCCTAGGGCGCGGCTTTCAAGTGGGGCGTAACGATTTTCACTCGCATACTTAATTTCATGTGAGAACACGTCTGCACCCTGAGGGAGATTCACCTCGAACGGCCATAGTGGATGTGTGGCACCCTCTCTTGTCTGGATCGCTCCCATGACCAACTCCCGCCCCTTAATGTACTCTTCAATAATAACCTCGGGAGCATACATGAGTACGGCACGAAGTGCTGCGTGAAGTTCCTCACGCGTACGCGCAACACAAAGCCCAAGAGAAGATCCGCCCGCGCGGGGTTTTAGAATATATGGTGGGCCCATGCGCTGAAAGATAGCGTGTGCCACATCGTCAACGTGTTCACCGCGACGAACCAAGACCCCTTGTGGAACACGCACTCCGGCTTTGCGTACAGCATCTTTTGCCAGATCTTTGTACATACAGAGCGCCGATGCAAGCGGTCGCGAACCGGTATACGGAATATGTAATGTTTCGAGTAGCTGTTGTACCTTCCCATCTTCACCATATGCACCATGGAGTGCATTCCAAATAACATCGGTACGTCGTACGATCTTTTCAAGCGACGTTGGATATCCGTCAATGTGCCATGTCCCATCTTTCGTGATCAATACATCAGACGTCGAATATCCACGGCGCAGCAAAGACTCAAGCACGGTGGCGCCTGTTTGAAGCGACACGTCGTACTCATCACTAACACCTCCGCGAAGGACGGCGACTCGTGGTTTCATTACTCTTTATTCTACACCGCCCCTTTCAGTAAGAGAAGTACGAGCTGTTCAAGAAGAATCTTCACCTGTTCCTGCAGAAGGCGAATCTGCTCCATGATGAGGGCGCGCTGTTCCTCTGTCAGGCCTCCGGTGGCTGTCGTGGTGCCAGCATAAAGCGCGTTGAGCTGTGTACGTGTAGCAGGACCGACTTGCCCGTATCCTGTTGTTGCAGGAGAACCTCCCGTAACGATTCCATACTTGGTCTGAAAGCGCTCGACAGCTGCTTGTGTGAGGGTGCCAAAATAACCCGTAACCTCGCCCTCGGGATAAACGCTCTTGTCTTGGGCAAGCATCTGCTGAAGGATACTTACTTCATCGCCCCTAGAACCCAGCGCGAGCGTTTGAGTAAGTGCAGGGAGCGAGGAGGTCGTGGTGGGTGGAGTTCCTGTGGATGGTGTACTTCCGCCCGTGGTCGTCGTGGTGCCTCCACCCGACGAAGATCCTGTCGTAGATCCTCCAGTAGTTGTGGAACCTGTACCTGACGAAGTCCCGTTCACCGCAACAGAGACCGTCTGTGTGGTGGTACCACCAGTACCCGTACATGACAGATCGTACGTGTTGTTTGCAGTAATACCAGAAATCGTTTCTGAGCCTTCTATTGATTTTGAGCCTGCCCACCCTCCATTCGCAGTACACGAGCTTGCATTAACAGAAACCCAATTCAAAACAATGGCACCCCCTGAAATGATCGAGTTTGAATTTGCCGCAAAGGTGATGCTCGGAGGAGCAGTCGTGGTTGTCCCGCTCTGCGTCGTTGCTGAAACTCCTGCCGTCTGTGCACTACTGTTCCCTGCGCCGTCGTAGGCTTGGACGGTGTAGGTGTAGGTAGTTGCTGCGGTGAGGCCTGTGTTTGAGTACGAAGTAGTAGTGGTGGTAGTGAGGAGTGTGCCGTTGCGATAGATGCGATAGCCGGTGACGCCTACGTTGTCGGTTGAGGCGGTCCATGACAAGTTCACCTGTGTCGTGGAGGCTGGGGTTGCGGTGAGGGATGCTGGAGTGGTGGGTGCGGTGATGTCGGGGGTGGCAGTAGTAGAAACTAAGTTCGCATTCAAGAACGCCGCAACCGCATCCATATCTGCTGTACTACCAGTGATACACGCGAAGCTATGCTGACAAGCGCTATCGTAAAATTGGTAAGGGATTCCAAGTGCGGTTAGTTGATTTGTCCAATTTCCGTTATCTGTTGTCAGCTGACCAACGAGTACGAAGAATTTCGTGTTCAAAGTACGTATGGTGCTTTGATTTAATTGTACGTTGTAATACGGCGAGTAGAGGCCAAAGCTTGCTTCGTTGTTATTGAACATCTTGAGGATGATCTCTGGATGAACACGGAGGAGGTCGCTGTAGACTGTGAGCGCGCCATCAAGTCCCACAGCTGTGCCAAACAGTGAAGGAAACTTTACGGCATACTCCATAGCGCCAAATCCTCCCATAGAGAACCCTTGAATTGCGCGACTCTCGCGGGTTGCAATTGTACGATAGGTTGCATCTATGTACGGGACAAGTTCCTTGATTACATTCGTCTCGATCAATACCGATCCGTCATAACTATTAGCCCAAAATGAATCCAGATTGCCGTCAGGGAAGACGATGATTGATTCCGGAAGTTTTCCACTCGCCATATACGCAGCGTAGGGGGTTTCAATTTTATCCGTACCAGAAGTGTACTTAGCCCCTGCACCATGAAGGTGGTAAATGACCGGATATCTTTTTGTTGTTTGCGTCGAGTAGCTTGGTGGTAAGTAGACCCTGAATGGAATCGTTTTGCCTGTTATTGGGCCAGTGAACGAGTAGTTTCCTGCTGTCCCTGTACCTCCCGCCACATACCCCACCATCCAATTCTCTACCGCCCAGCCGTCAACACCAGAATCGAAGTTGACGTTCCAC
>MHUZ01000005.1 GCA_001823605.1 Candidatus Yonathbacteria bacterium RIFOXYD1_FULL_52_36 | reverse complement strand
TGTCTCCTTGAGCGCCATGTAGTGCGGGTCATATGAGTTCATGCCCAAAACAGTAGAGTGTAACGTCTATTGCTGCAATGTTAACAAGAGTGTGCCCATTTTTTACTCATAGGTCTTACTTATATTTATGGAACAAGATCCGTTTGCACCGAAGAAGGAAACATCTCCCGATGCTGGCCGCGAATCACTTGAGGTCGACCCTGCAACTGGCATGGTACTTACCCCCGAAGAGTCTCGCGACCGAATCGAGCGCAACAAGAATGACGGCTGGCGCGAGCAAGACTAATTACTTCTGTTCTCGATAGCAGCAAAAAATCCCCTATAGGGGATTTTTTGCTGCTATCGATTCTTCTATTACTTCACCACCACTGACTGCAACACCACCTCGGAAAGCGGGCGGTCGTACGGACCTCCTGTTGTCGGCGTACTGGCAATAGTATCGATCGCCTCAATACCGCTCGTCACGTGACCAAAAATCGTATAGTTCGGCGGAAGCGGATAATCTGCGTGCATCACAAAAAATTGGCTGCCGTTCGTATCGGGGCCTGAGTTCGCCATCGCCAAAACGCCACGCTTGTAGCCAGTAAGATACGGCTCTGCTTTAGGATTGATCTCATCGGCGAACTTGTACCCCGGATCCCCTGTCCCCCAGCGAGCTTGCAGTGTTACATCCTTTGAGTTCGGGTCACCACCCTGGATCATGAAGCCCTTGATCACGCGATGAAAACGCGTGCCATCATAAAAACCGCTCTTGGCGAGTTTGGTAAAATTCTCAACCGTCTTGGGTGCTGCCTCGGAATAAAATTCAACCTCAAACGAGCCGAGGTTTGTGGTAAATGTTGCATTCATGATTTTTTTTGTTGATTGTGTAGTGGTTTCTGTAGGTGACTTTTCGGCGCTTGATGAAGCTACTGTCGTGGTTGCCGAGGCAAAAGCGAGCATTTCGTTTTCCTGCCCCACCAACCGCGCAAACGATACGAGGTACACCGTGGTGCCCATTGCCATCACCAAAAAGATCGCCCAATTCGTAAGATCGCGTTGTGTCATCCCTACCATATTAATTTCCTTTACCCCACCCGCGCATTAAATTCTTAAGCATTGCCCCACCGCGCCGCATCAGTGTCTTGTCCTTCGCTTTCTTGGTCTTGATCTCGCGCGCGAGCTCATCCTTCATATCATCGATCGCCGCATACAAATCCTCTTGCTCAGAAACTGCACGAAAAAATGCGCCATGAGCATTGAGATTCACCTCAGCACGGAATACTGCGCCCGCCTGATGATGATTCGTGGTCTTGCCGATCTCGACCTGCACAGTGGCATTCTCGGCGTCCTCGGGGCGAAGAAATTTTGACACGCTCTCAACTTTTTCTGTCACATACTGCGCGATTGCATCCGTCATTTCAACGCCTGTCGCTTTGATATTAATATTCATAGCGCATATACATTATTCTGATAAAGGTTCCTCGGAGCAAGCTCCGATTATTGTACTTAGTATACCATATTCACTCTTTTGGTTTTGTTCCCGAGGCCGCCGTGTCGTCAATCGAGAGCATCTTTGCCGGACTATGGTGCCCGTTTATGATCCGGATCTGTTTTACCGAGATATGGTAATGCTCTGCCACAAGCTCGAGAATCCGCCGGTTGGCCCGATTTCCTTCTGCCGGCTCGCTCACCGCCGCCTCAAAGCGCTGCTCTCCCGCTTCACGGAAAAATTCCTTTTTGACACCCGGCGTTACCCGTACGCGGATATACATATGCGTGCTAGATCGTTTCTACGATAAGCAGGTTGGTTCCGCCGCGCTTGCCGAACGGCACACCTGCGACGATCACCACCTTGTCCCCTTTCTTGGCGATCTTCTTAGCAAGGACATGTTTGCGTACCGTATTCATCACTTGACCCACATAGTTGAATGGCGAGATCTCCACCGGAATACAGCCGAACGAAAGAATGACCTGATTGGCAGTCTTGGCATTCGGGCTCATCACAATGATCGGTTGCTTGGGGCGATACCGCGAAACCATGCGTGCGGTAAATCCCGATTCCGTAAGCGCCACGATCGCCTTCGCGCCGATCGCATACGCGGTACTCACCACGTTGTACGTCACCGCGTCCACGATCTCTTTCTCATCCTCAGACAGACCGCTCGCCTTTCCCAAGATCTCCTCGTGCAGGATCTCGCGGTGCGGATAATTCTGCTCGATCATTTCCGCCACTTGCGTCATCATCGAGACCGCCTCGACCGGGTACTCGCCAAGCGCTGTTTCTTCTGAGAGCATTACCGCATCCGCGCCATCGAGGATCGAGTTGGCGACATCGGAAACTTCGGCACGCGTCGGCACCGATGAACGAATCATCGACTCAAGCATCTGCGTGGCGATGATGACCGGCTTGCCTGCACGATTGCATTTATTGATGATCATCTTCTGAAGGATCGGCACACGCTGTGGAGGAACCTCCACCGCCAAGTCGCCGCGCGCAACCATGATGCCGTCAGATGCAGCAATGATCGCATCGATATTCTCGATCGCCTCCTCTGTTTCGATCTTTGAAATGATGCCGACATCCGGGCGCTCCTTGTTGAGGATCGCGCGCAAATCCTGTACATCTTCCACCCGACGCACAAAGGAGAGTGCTACGTAATCCACGTCGTGCTTGATCCCAAAAAGAACGTCCGTGCGGTCTTTATCGGTAAGCGATGAAAGCGAGAGCGGTACACCGGGAAGATTGACTCCGCGGCGGCCTTTCGTTTCTCCGCCCACGAGCACGCGACAGCGGATCTCGTGTCCACGAACCTCGATCACCTCGAGCTTTTTGCGACCATCATCAAGAAGAATGAAATTCCCCTTCTTTACTTCTTTGGGGAGCTTGCTGTAGTTGACGTAGGCCATAGTCTCGTCGCCCACGCACTTCTTGGTTGTCAGGGTAAAAACCGTACCCTTCTTTAATTGGATGCGATCCTGGTAAAACTCACCGATGCGGATCTTGGGTCCTGAGAGGTCTTGCATGATCGCGATCGGAGTCTTGGTCTTCTTGGCAACCTGGCGAACCAGTTTCACCACCTTCTCGTGTCCCTCATGATCACCGTGCGAGAAGTTGAGACGCACCACATTCATGCCGGCCTTTACGAGATTGGTAAGTGTGCGCTCGTTGTCAGACGTAGGGCCGATGGTTGCGATAATCTTAGTCTTCTTTTTGATGACGGACATGGGACGTTTTTAGAATTACTATGGGGACATCATACCGATGCGCGAGCGTTTCTGCAACACATTCTCCTCTCGGTCACCAGAATGGCATGCTTTGCAAAATGCATGTGTTTTGCTATTATACGGACTGCATTCCGCGGTAGCTCAGTGGTAGAGCGGTCGGCTGTTAACCGATTGGTCGTAGGTTCGAATCCTACCCGCGGAGCAAGGTAGAAAAAACAGGCTGGAAACGGTCTGTTTTTTTGTTTAAGCTTTGATTTACAAATGTATTTTTAGGTTCGAACTTTTGATTTATCTCGCGTGCACGCTTCATTCCTTCGACGAGCTTGTTGACCGCCTTACTGTTGGAAATACTCAGCGTTTTATCGTCCCACGTTAGGTTCGAACCGAGCTTCGAAAGAAGGTTGCGTTTTGCTTGAACACTACCCTTCTTGAGCACATCGAGTGCGCACTGCGTGAGGTCAACGATTTCATTCATTCGCGCAAACCAATCAACGTGTTTCCTTTTCATGTCCACCGAAGCATACCGCTCATTCAAAACCACTAGGTCAGCTCTGTATTCCAAATCCGTTATCTGCTGGTCGCGAAGCATCTCGCGTAGACGAGATTTCTTGGCTTCGTATTCCACCATGTCCGACTGATGCTTCTGCTCCCAAAAGACGTTTTCATTGATCTCTCGATCGCGGAGTTCGGTAATATATTTCTTAGACCACTCGGAGAGATCGCGTGAGAAAGTGAGGTTCTCCTCCACAAATTTAATCAACTCACTGGCAACGCTTTCTTCGGAGATCGATTTATACTCTTGGCCCGCCTTCTTCCTCTTTACGTTGTAGTAATACGTAAAATTAAGATACTTAGGGCTATCAAGCCCCGCTATATCCACTCCACACTGAGGGCACTGGTCCTTCTTCCTGTAGGCAAACTTATGCTTACAGTCACAGATGAGCTGGTACTTTACGTCTTGCCCGATAAAGTTTCCATCTGCCGCCTGAAGAAAACCAGCAAAGGTTGTTTCGTGGTGTTGAATCCTTGGAATGTGACGCTTGGAGAGGAGCATCAGCACCTTTCTGTGCTCATCTTCGGTAATGAGCCTTGGAAGCCTTTCATCGAGCTCGTACCGTTCTCCGCCGTAGTAGAAGAAACCCGTGTATATGGGATCCTTGAGGATCTCGTAAATTCGAGAGAGGGTTATCAAGGCACCTCCGATCCTTTTTCGCTTCACTGTGGTCAATTTTAGCTCATTGGTGGCATATCTGTGGAGCTTCCCCGCTGAGTAAGTACCTGTGAGAAACAGCTTGAACAGTACCCGTATGGCTTCCAGGCGAAGAGTGTCCTCCAACCACCTGCGATTGCCCTTCTCCTCGGTTTTGTCATTCAAAAATCCAAGAGAAGCAACCCCGTGAGGTACCCCCATTCTCGCCTTCTTCGTTTGCCCCCGTTTTACGTTCACTGAAAGATCTTTCACAAACTGCTTCCCTTGGCTGAACTCAACCGCCATTACGATCACGTTGTCATGAGGATAGTAAACTTTATCATGCGTAATGACAGCCTTGAGAACACCCGAGCTCAAGAGGTCGATAAGCTGACCGCCCTCGGTCATATTTCTTGCAAGACGGTCAAGCTTCCAGCAAGCGATAGCGTTTACTTCCCCGCTATGTATCATTTGCATCATCCTTGAAAACTCCTGTCGTTCAAACTCTTTCTTCGCAGACTTTGCCTCCTGGAACACTTCTGTGAATGGCGGGAGTTTGTAAAACTCTGCAATCCGCCGAGCTTCCTCGATCTGGCTGCCAATAGAGAGCACCTGTCTGTCCTCAGCCTCGGAAGACTTGCGGTTATAGTTTGCAACCTTGAGAGTGGTAAAGTCTAGAGTATTCATATAAACAAAAATGAGGCAACGACATGCTTCTAGTTGCTACACCAAGAGCGTCGTTACCTCGTTTTTATATGCAAAAATACTAATAACCCCGTGAGTATTCTTGTATTCTCTTGGTGTAGCCTTAATATTCTATCACACCGTCAATCCAGTTTTTGAATGAGGGCGCGGCACACATTTCCTCCTGTCCTCGTGTCTCATCTCTCTCGCCCCTCCCCAGCCCCTGCCTTTAAGGGCGGGCTGGGGAGCGCCACCCGCGGGCGTCTTATGGTAAGTAGAGGTCGCCCCCAAGGGTGGTGTTAGTACATTCTTCTTTATTCCCTTCGACGGGAGGCACAAAAGCCATGCGCGCGGCATGACCCTTGCCCAACTGCTCGGTGATTATTTTTATTCTCACCTCAAGCGCAGAAACCATATTTTCCTTGTCCAGAGCCACTATTACCGTGACTCCACTTAGTCCTAAAAGCAGTCCTGAGTATCGGGTAGGATTATGATTTTACGATGTTCCTATTTACCCCGCTTTTTCTTTATTCCCTCCGCCAGAAGATCCTGCTCCTGGGCATCGGACATAAAGTCTCCATATTTAATTGGCATCCAGGAGGGGCTATGGAGTTCGCCAACCCTTATCTCCCAGTATTGTGGGTCTCATTACAGACCCTGAACTATTCGCACGTACGTGCGCGCAATTCAGGACCAGCAACATCCATCTTCAAGCTCTCTGCTAGGGTGTTCAGAAGGAGCAAACCAATGTTGTTTATATCCTCATCAGAAAAACCATCGACAACTTCCGCGTCGATCTCCTTGCCAAGAATTTCTCTTAACTCATTTTTTGCCTTGCTACTTAGCTCCATTCCTAAATCATCGCGCACATCTGCCACAAAAGCAGGAGGTGCCGAAGTCAGTATCAATGAATTCCATGCACAAAAATACGCCTTGTTTTAAGGCGTATTTTGAAGTGCTCGATTTGATGTAAACAACCTACTTCTTTGTTTCGAAATCAAACTGCTTCCTGTTCAGTGAATAGATATTCTTCCCTTTAACCTTAGTGTGAACAACAAGGTCTTCCATGACTTCGCAGTTGCCTCTGAAAAGGACATTGATCTTTTTTATCTCCTTTTTAATATTGTCTTGTACGGTTTTGTCGGCTCCATTCTTTCTTAAAACCTCCGCGACCTCGCCAGCAGACTTCCCCGTCTCCGTCTTGAAAAGAATCGTGATTATCTTAAACCGTTCTGGGGCATCTCCCTTCATCGGATAACAACGGAGCACCTCCCCCACCAAGCAAATGCTCTTGTTCCCGCGCGTAGTGTTTAAAACTATTTTCCTTTTTTCCACGTTCCATAGTCGGTTCACCGTCTCAATCATGTGCGTATGGAACGTGCTGATTCCTGAACCAGATTTCGAGATTGGACTTATGGAAGCGCGGATCCCTGTCTCACCAAAAACAATCATCCGATACAAACCGTTCACATTAGCCAGGGTGCCGATCCTCCGACTTTGAGAGGCAAATAGGGCGTGGGCAATATCGTTGAAGGGATAGGTCTCCTCAATGAAACGAAAATAAGAAACGAGGCCAGTATAAAAATCATCTGTGTTTTCCAGGTCTATAAAAGCACTGAAATGTTTTTCTAATTCTTGTAGCAAGTTGTTCATTTATCGTTCGTCTGGACTACCTCTATTTATGATTTTCTAATTTTACTGACGTGAGGTTTTAATCGGAGATGGTTCAGCATTTCTGCCTTTAGAACATCATTATCTGCTTTTAATTTTCGGATGCGAGACAGAAAATCGTCCCCAAAAACCAATTGCGGATATTCCTTGTTTACACCATAAAAAAGATCGAGTAACCCCATTGAAAGATTTGCCGCCGCCCAAAGATCGGTCTTTATGTGGTGCTCCTGATCCTGATCAAAAAAGAAGGTGGTAATTTTTTCGCGACCAAATTCCCCAAAGTTACGCTGCGCATCCACAATATTGGCGTGTGAAGATAATCGGTTAGTATTATCTTTAAATCTCTTAAGTGAGGCGCTTCCGTCTGGATACTTTTCGTCGAGCCAACAATACATTTTCTTTTTAAGCTCTTTTGTCGGCTCCAATGTTCCACCACTTTCAAATTCAACAAAAAGACTGGGGTCAGGATGTGCTAACGAATAGACCGCCCACGATCCAGCCTCGGTCGCATAGCGAAAATTAAAATTTGCTTGAACATGGTGCCTCCGAACACCCGACAACACACCTAAGGTTATATGTTTCTCAACAGAAGAAAGAAACATCAGAAAGAATGCACCCTCATACGAGGTGCTTTTTATGAAGGTGTGCAAAAAATCAAGGGCATATTGAGCATGCTCAAAATATTTACCGTGATCTCGTGCAGCATTTTCAACGAGCTCATTTTCCAATATTGATATTCCGTTGAGTGACATTCCCTCCATAATTACGTGTCTTTTTTATCTTTCGTGGAGCGGTGCATCGAAAGCGGCTCATCCTCTGCGTGCAAAACATCTCCCGTTCGCTTGTCAATTACGACCTGATGATATTTATCATTTTTACGATCTACTGATATAGATATGTGCACCCCATCAGGCAATCGAGGGTCACCGCTCTCTACATCTTTCTCAGAAAACTCGTGGTGTGGTTTGACCTCACCCATGCCTCCTTCGCGAATCTTTCCCTTCAACGCATCCCGCATTGTTATTTCTTCAGAAACAGATACGACCAAATCACTCTGCGTGTCTGAAGCGCAAGAATTACAATAATTTTCTTCTTTCTCGCCCCCACACTCTCGACATTTTTTTGACTGTATTACCTCAGTCATGAACTTGTTTGTCTCTTTTCGCAATATTTCTCCTGTCTGCTTCTGGAAGAGTTTCGTAGAGCACGTCTATTTCTTTCGGTTCAGTTATCATTTTTTCTGCAATAATATTTACTAGGCGGAACAACGCCTCAGCCACTTGAGGGTTATCATTTAGGTCTATTACTCCAGCATGAACCGAGTGATTGCCGATGACGCGCACTGTATCAAGCATCTGCTGCACCCTGATTGGTAATCCCTCTTTTACGAGCTTCGCGATATCATCGTTTAAATTCTCTCCCGTGCCTCCCAAATGAGCACAGAGTTTCTGTATAGCTAACCGCAAAAGAGCCGCAGCAGCCCGAGGAGATTGTCTAAAAATCTGCGCGGCCTCCTCATAGTCCTGTTTTACGTCAGCGGGCAAATCGTGACTTGGCGTTTCGACGGAAGAGGTTTGCGGATAAAGCAAGGTGATATATCGCCATATAGAAAAATTATTGCACTGATCACACAACGAGGTAGCGAGGCCATCAACATCTTTTGTGTTGTTATGCCAATGTTCTGCCCAATCTTGCTTGGCGTAGGCGCCACAGTTGGGGCAGTTAAATGCCTTCCCGTTTAAATATGGAGCTGTAAAAGGTGTTTTGGGCATATTCAGTCACACTCTCGGGTTGGTGCGTTTCCGCTAGCTACCACATGAGTATCCTATTAAACTTCTTATTACACTTTAGTATGCGCAAACCATACCATGTTTTGGCACGTATTTCTATATTTAAATCCTACATCGAAGATAAGCTTTCCGAGTACTCATCCACGAAAACTTTGGACGAATCGGCATTGCCTAGGTTGTTTAGCGAACTCAGCGGGGCACTCACCTCTGTGCTCTTGGGCGGCACAGGGACATACCCAATCTCTGCCAGCTGTTCCCTCAATCTTCGGATTTGATCCTCTGTAACTTTTGAGAGATCGAGGGTGTCTACCCGCGGAGCGCTCGCCTCTGCCATCTCTGCTCGAGGTGCGAGGCGATTACCCAGACCATTCCTTCCATGCCCCCGTAGTTCTAACTCATCCTGCACTCGAGGACTATCAAAAACTTTACCTGGAACATGGATGACTGCTTCACTATAACCAGCCTTACGGAGCGCATCCGCTTTGCTTTTGCGCCCGCTTGAGATCCATATTTCTATGGCTTGATTTTGACGATACGAAAGGCGTGTCGACATAGTAGTAGTATACGCCTCACCGTCTCGCTCTGCCATTTTTGCTACCAAAAGCATCCAAACACAGATACTGGGCTTGTGGCTATGACCTATAACGATTTCTCACTAAGGAGACCAGTTTATATATACCTACTCCTGCATAAATTATTGCGGCTACATAAAACAGGCTGGTGCCTTCGTCTTGGAGGGTCCAAAGGAAGAACAGCAGCAGTGCAATGCCGCCGATATCGGTGAAGATCCATGACACAAAGGAGGTGAGGGCTTCTTTCCTCTCCTCATTCTCGAGAGATGCAGAATTCTGCCACCTCATGCGTTCTTTGGTGCCAAGTATCCCACCCTACCTTTTTTAAGAAATAGTATCAGGGCGAACAAGAGGAGTGGAACTCCCAAAATCGCACGAGTGACGGAAATTGGTGTTCCATACCGCAGAGTGCTTTCGCTGATTTCTGGGGCACCAGAAGCACCCAAACCATGCATTGCTACATAGTTGGCGTACGCTCTCAGTTCTTCTAGCATGCCAGCCTGAATACTGGTTAACGCGCCCAGTGCCAGTATGAGTACAAACAAAATGATCTGAAGTTCCTTAGCTCCAACCTTCGGATAAATGTCTAGGAATCTTTTCGTATACCAGGTGGCCATAACATAAGAACCAACCACAACGAGAACGTACGAAAACGTTAGGTGGATCCAGCCAGATAAAGACCCGAGAGAGACACTCACAGCAAGAACCACGGGTACCATGAGTAAATAGCCCTTAAAAAAATCTTTCCGTCCGATGGGCACCTTCGGTACAAATGGCAACCGAGTAACAATTCCCTTTAAACCTTCTTTGTTGTTCATACTTCAATATTTCTTAGATTTGTCGACCTCATACGAGCCTTCTTCATAATTCGATTATGCCACCCTGTGGTTTAAAAGACAACTATAGTTGGTAGAACAGTAGTTGTCATGCGCCTACACTGATGTGTGTAGGTATGTCCCAAGCTATTCTCAAAAAATTCAGTCAGAAACTCAGAAAAGAGCGCTTGCGCTGCAATCTTTCCCAGGAGACGTTGGCTCAAAAAGCCAAGCTAAGTCGGAACTTCATTGGGATGCTCGAACGCGGCGAACGAAACGTAACCATTTCGACTCTTGAGGACATTGCCCAAGCTCTAAAAGTGGAGCCGTGGGAACTATTGAGGTTTTAATCCTCAAAAACCGAGTGTGGTATAATGTGTTTATGACACGCTCAGGGACAAGAAGAAGATCTAGTGGTGGCCGCAGGAGCGGCTTTTTCTTCTTGCCCTTGTAAGCTAATGGATAAACTGTCGGGCTTCTATCCCGATCTTGGAGGTTCAAATCCCCCCGAGGGCGCATTTATTGGACTAACCACGGCCACACTATGAAAAAGCGACGATACGAAGACCTCTCCCCTTCAGAGCGCAGGATTCAGGATAACCCTAAATTCGGAGTTGCTTTGGCTAGGTACTTGATAGATGTCGGGCAGATACCTGATCCAAAAATGAGCGATAAGGATCTTGAGAAGGAATTTAAAGCCGTTATTGACGAACGGGACAAATAACCCACCGTGGACACTCACGAGAAGGGAGAGGATTACATGTAATTATTGCCTGCACTCAAATAATCTGAAACTCGAATAAGCTTTCGCCATTCTCCATTTTTTCGATGCTCGAGTTCTTGTTTTTCGTTAATTCTTGTGTCTGCAACTGTTTCTCTAACTGTTTCTCTCAATGAATTTTGCTTTATTCGAAAAAGACTCCCGACAGGCACGAGAATATTTCCTTTAAAGATAGCGGCCGTCACAATAGTCCCCTCTATCACATCAGAATAATTGCTGTACGTATATTCCACAAATGGCATAACATCGCGCCATATATCCCCTGCTCCTTGTTTAAAATCGAGATTACAGAAAAAATCCCTGGGCAACATTGCTTCGTTATGTCCTCCACCACGAGCTATATAGTGCCCCCAATCCACATCGTGCACCAATACTACCTCATTAGGCACCTGCTTAGTTCCGTTAATATCCACCACGAATAGATGCTGGTCGGGTAGATTTATTTCGAATGTTTCCACCTTCCCGTTGTGCTTTGCAGCTGTCTGCATCAAGCCTTCAAGGATTATGTGTTTCAACCCCGCCTGTCGCTGATTCAGGTCATTGGCAAGCGCCATAATTTCTTGCGGAGGCATCTTTTCTATTTTTGTTGTGTATGTAGATTTTAAGTATGCCTGGTCTAAATTTTGACAATATTTAACATGTTCTTTCAATTTTTCTGCTTCTAGTATACGTTTTTGGGACGAACTTGAACCAGCAAATATTAACGAGCCTACTATTTGATCATATGTAACCTCCTTGCGTTTCGTCATATATTTATCGAGCAAAAGTCTGACCCTATCCTCAATTCCCTTACGAAGAGATCTTATGTCTTTGAATTCGCTTTTATTTAATTCAGAAATTAAAAACTGGATCAACTGCAAGTTTCCCACACAGCCAACGAGGATAGTGGACTCATTGTTAAGGGGAAAAACTTTCAATAAATCATCCGTGATTACTTCGGAGCTATTATCCTTCTGCCTCCTGGAAAGACGAGAATCACAGGAGACATAAATGCGATCAGATAAATTAGCAGCTAGCACTAAGGTCATAATTTTTAATTATGCAACATTTTCTTCTACAAAAACAGGGTGGTGGTGAAATTCTATGGATAGTTTAATTTACCATGGAGGACACATCATCCATGCCTTCAATTATTACTTCTCGAACTTCGTCCCAGGTGCGGAGCCCAAAAACATTAAGCGCCCCTGTGGGCGTTTTTTTGTTTTTGGGCTCCGCGGGATTCAAGCCACCCTATTGACAAACATCAAGAGTATGTGCGAGAATATTTTTGGACATACCGTCCAACTGCACACCAACATGAGGAGGTGTACCATGTCTCAAGACAGTCACAACAAGGGTCAGACCGATGCGGCAAACGGCGACTATAACCCGCCCCATAGCCACACCGAGGAATTCTTCGCTTTCGGCGACCATCTCAAGGATGTCCACCAGGACAACCAAGACTACCGCGACGGACATCAGAACCACAACGAGCAGACCGGCAAGAAATAGCGCCGATGCATCGGCACCACCACCCGCCCCTTAGCACTCGCTGGGGGGCATTTTTATTCCCCAAAACCATACCCCGTATATTAGTTTTTTAGAAAAATCTATACTGTACCTATGACCGACAAACGTGCTGCTGAAATTTTAATACGCTTGCGGGACAAGTATCCGCTCACCAAAGAAGAACAGGAGGCGCTTTCCAAGGCCATTGGTATTTTGGGCTGGACCACATTTGCAGAGAACAGACTGAAGGGTCTGGGCGAGCGGCGACGCAAACGGAACGAGTAGAGATCGCAAACTCGCTCTACCTCGCGTGGAGAGTTACCAAAAACCCCTCATCAAACGATGAGGGGTTTTTGGTAACTCAGCTTATTGAATTTTCATCACCTCAAGAGCTTGACGATCCAAATCAGGATCACCGCACCGAGTAACGCTACCAAGAAACTATAGATATTGAAACCGCTCGTTCCGCCATAGCCAAAATAATTCATGAGCCATCCGCCGATCACTGCACCGACGATACCCACGACAACATTGAGCACCATCCCCTGCTGTGCATCGGTCTTCATAATAAGCGATGCAACCCAGCCGACGATACCGCCAAACACGATCCAAAGAAGGATATCCATAGATTTATTTTCTTAATTACTAATCTGAGCTCAACGCGCGATCACGACAATGCGCGCGTATCCCCATAATTGTAGAACGGTGATCATTAAGTTCTGATTAACCTGCTCTCACCCCATCTTCACACCCTCCGCTTTATACTGTACATATGGAAAAAATAAGCATCGAGCAACACAGCGCTGTTGGTCTATTGTGGGTCGCCGGCTGGCTTTTTACGATCGGGTTCCTTGATCTTTCTTTTTGGCAAGGCGTGTTCGGATTGCTCATTTGGCCGTATTATCTTGGTGTGGAGTTCCGCCTGCCTGCCCTGTAGAAAACTGAGTCCCGTATACATACAAAACGGCTCAGCGCAGCTGAGCCGTTTTAGCACTGAGATTCTTCCCTATCATTCCTCAACCACGAGTGTCCCTTTCTGCCCGAGCGCGCGGTGGTTGAACTTGCTGCAGTAATACTCAAACGACCCAGTCTTATCCGCAACAAACTCCACAACCACCGGCTCATTGAGCGGGGTTTCTTCCCTGATGCCGAATTCGTCAAGAGAAAAATCATGTGTGCCGGCTGTGTTGGTAATCGTGATACGTACGCGATCCCCCTTCTTGACACGCATCTCTCCAAGCGAGAAGTGTGGTGACATGTTTCCGTCCGCGGTCGTCTCTACCCACGACGTCATGGTAAATTCTTTCACCGACTCGTTGATTGCCCCCATCTCCACTTCAGGAAGAACACCTGTTGTGTCTGCACCACGGCCTGCATTCAGCCCATAGAACGCAAGGATACCGACAACAAGAATACCGATTCCCCAAAAAATAGTTTTATTATTCATAGCGATATGATTACCTATTGCGTAATCATATATGGTATATCCAGCTCCATGGAGATTTAGTGTACGACGAACATTCATGGTAAAAAATTCTCTATTCATTTATGATGAGACGAGGAGAGTTCCCACCGTATCACTTCGAGAGGTGAATAGCATGCCAAACGACGATACACACCGCTGCGCTGTACGTATTAATGAATATGGCACCGATCCGCTTACAGTCGCCCAAAAGATTGCAGACCGGGTCAATGCTGCGAACGCTTGGATCATCTTGCATGGACACACGACCACTGCCGCGCAGGTCGCGCTCTATTTGCATCTTTTTTCCGCTAAGGCATTTCGTTTTTCCCAACCGCGCGGAGTATGCGTATCTGACGCTGGTCGTGCCTTCGTCCACTGGGACCGTTCGTCGATCTTCCCCAGAGGTACTGAGTTGTGTTAGCCAACGCTGACGCTTTACACCCGCATCGCATGCGGGTGTTTTTTCACACATTCTCCAGAACGTCTATGGTATACTGGTATTTATTTCGGCTGAGCTAAGATCGCGTGGACGAGTACTCTCGTACACAGCGTCCGAACGAAGACGAACTATAGAGGAATCTATATTATCCGAAGCACCCTATGACCCGATTCGCAAAACTACTCCTCATTTCTATTGTCATCCTTGCTATTGCCGGGTGGTGGACATTGAGCGTTCTGCGCGCGGCGCGCCTAAGCGAAGGTGCGGCGCGCAGTATTGCGGCAACCAGCATGTGTGCGCTATCAGGTGCGGTGAACGAGAATGGTACGCGCAATGCAAATACTAAAACATGGTGGTTTGGTCTTGCGGTAAGAGATGAGCTCTCACGCCCGGGTTGCAGTCCTGCGTGTGTCGTTTCTGAAACCACCCACACAGCCGAGATCAATTGGCGTTGTACCGGGCTTGCCACCACAACCACCAATGACCTTATTCGGGTCACCTCCCCGATTCCAGAAGCAACCACCACGAGCCCGCTTACGGTAACGGGGGAGGCCCGCGGTACCTGGTATTTTGAGGCATCGTTCCCTATCCGCGTTATTGATGAAGCGGGAACGGTGCTTGGCATCGGGCACGCAGAGGCGCAAAGTGACTGGATGACAGAAAATTTTGTACCATTTAAAGCAACGATCAATTTCTCCGCGCCCACCACCACACGTGGCACCCTCATTTTGGAAAAAGACAATCCGTCTGGCCTCCCCGAGCACGCCAATGAACTCCGCATCCCTATTCGCTTCGATCTCGGCGCAGCAGCACCCACGCGCACCGTAAAACTCTACTACTATGACTCGGCCAAAGACCGTGACGCCAGTGAAAACGTACAGTGCTCGCGTGCCGGACTCGTGGCAGTCGAACGCACGATCCCCATCACCCAAACACCGATCCAGAACACGCTCCGTCTACTCCTCGGAGGAGCGCTCACTCAAGAAGAGCGCGCGCAAGGTATCACCACTGAGTATCCGCTTCCGGGGGTGGCGCTCTCCGGTGCATCCCTTCAAAGCGGGATGCTCACGCTTACCCTAAGTGATCCCAACAATAAAACCAGCGGCGGCGCATGTCGCGCCGGAGTGCTTTGGTTCCAGATCGAAGCAACTGCACTTCAGTTCCCCGAGGTGCGGTCGGTGCGTTTCCTTCCGCAAGATATCTTTCAGCCGTAGAATCGTAGCAACCGTCCATGTCTGACCAGATCTCATTCCCTATCCGCATCAATCGCTATCTCTCCCTGAAAGGTTTCGCCACGCGAAAGGGTGCCGACGAGCTTGTTGAAAAAGGATCTGTAACAATAAACGGAGCTATCGCAAAACTGGGCGACAAAGTAACCGCGCGTGACATCGTGGAAGTCGTCCGCGGAAACCTTCCCCCTCAAAAATTTGTATACCTCGCCTACTACAAACCCCGGGGCATCATCACCCACTCACCAAAAAAACATGAGCGCGCGATCAAGGATCTCGTGTCGATCCCGGGAGTGTTTCCCATAGGCCGTCTCGACAAAGATTCCGAAGGGCTGATCATCCTCACGAATGACGGACGCATCACTGAACGCCTCCTCCATCCGCGTTTCGTACACGAAAAAGAGTACGCCGTGCTCGTCAATGAACCGATCCCCAGTGGCGCAAAAAAGAGCCTTGAGTCAGGGATGCGCGACAAGGGTGAACTTCTCACTGCAGAGGAGGTGCGGATCTCCGGCCCCAACTACCTCACGATCACGCTCACTGAAGGAAAGAAACATCAGATTCGCCGCATGCTCGCAAAGCTCGGTCTTACCGTAACTCACCTTAAACGTACCCGCATCATGAATATTCATCTCGGAGGACTCAAGCCCGGCGAACAGCGTGTGCTTACCGGTAAGGCGCGGCAATCATTCCTCGCGGACCTTGGGCTTGCCTAAGAACACTTCGTTCCCTGAATTTCTCAAACGCGGTAAAAGAGCAAAAACCCCTTACATTGCAACAAAAACTAGCTTCATGAGCTCTTCATACTAGCCTTGCTATTATGAACTTCCATTGTAAACGCCTGCGGATGTGAAATACTTATGATAGATCTCGGCTTTTAAACACTCGGTAGGGTTTGGTGGATTATCAGCTCTTTTATATTGCGTTCATATGAAAATTCTCGTTGTTGAAGATGAAGCAAAGCTTGCCGAATCGATTGAGCGAGGTCTTAATCATAAAGGGTACGCTGTCGACGTGGTCTCGGATGGAGAAAAGGCGCTCACGCGCATGTCGATCCACCGAGACGACTATGATGTTGTCATTCTTGATCTCATGCTCCCCACTATGGACGGGCTCACCATATGCAAGACCGCGCGCGAGCGTGGCGTGACGACGCCGATCTTGGTACTCACCGCGCGCAATGAGACCGAGACCAAAGTGGAGCTCCTCCTTGCGGGTGCTGACGACTACCTCGTCAAGCCGTTCTCGTTTGATGAATTATGCGCGCGCATCCAAGCGCTCTTGCGCAGACCAACCGAAGCACTGCCTCAAGTACTCCACATCGATGATATTGAGCTCAACCCCAATGAGCACACCGTGCATCGCGACGGAAAAGAGATCCCGCTCACGCTCAAAGAATTCGGCCTGCTCGAATACTTCATGCGGCACCCCAATCAAGTGATCAATCGTGAAGACCTCTTGAGTCATCTTTGGGATTTTAATTACACATCGTTTAGTAATGTTGTCGACGTTCATGTCAAAAACCTCAGACGAAAACTTGACGCTGCGGGCAATGCGGGGATACTGGAAACGATTCGCGGAATTGGTTATCGGATTCGCGGATAAATACCGATTTGATCCGTTTCTTCGCGCCCAGGTCAACACGATCGGACTCCAGGCGGTGTTCGCTGTTCTGATCCTTGTCGTCGTCGGCATATCATTTACCTATCTCTACAAAGAGATCACTTTGACGCTGATACAAAAGATCCGCGAGAATATTCTTCTGGGAACAGGAGCGGGCGACCCAGAGATAATCCTTCACGAACTGGAGTCCATAAAAACAAAAAATCTTACGGTCATTACTGGCAGTATAGTATTCATGACCGTGATATTCGGCTATATCATCGGGCGCATCACCCTTTCACCCGCCCGGAACGCTCTAAAGTCACAGAAACAGTTCATCGGCAACATCGCCCATGAACTGCGCACACCTCTTTCTATCGTCAAAACCAACACGGAAGTCACCCTACTTGATGACACAATCGATCCAAAAATAAAACACGTTCTCAAAAGCAACGTTGAGGAGCTGAATCGTGCGTCCGAGATCATCAACAACCTCCTCTCTTTCAATTCATTCATCCGCCCCGAGCAGGTCAAGTTTGAAAATGTCGACCTTGGCAAGATCATTGAATCCGTGGTGCATGATCTTCTTCCACTCGCTGATCGCAAGCACATTGAGATCGTAATGCGCCGTGCATCACGCCGCGGCGACTATAGTACGGTGTGGGGCAATCCTACCGCACTTGATCAGATCGTACGTAATCTCTTAAAAAATTCCATCAACTATACGCCTCATGACGGAAGCATCCACATAACCACAGAGCCATACGATAATCTGCATGTTCGACTCTCGGTCGAAGACACGGGCATTGGCATCGCCCGCAAAGACCTCTTTAGGATCTTTGAACCCTTCTACCGCGTTGACCGATCGCGAAGCCGTGAACACGGCGGGGGCAGCGGACTGGGGCTTGCAATCGTAAGCGAATTGGTCAAACTCCATCACGGCAAGATCGTGATGCGAAGCACGCCGGGACGCGGCACCAACGCGATTGTTCTCCTCCATGCAGGAGAACACCCTGCAGTAGAAGATCCTCGCCGAAAAGACGATCTTGGTTTTAATGAAGTCTCAGTTGATTTTTCTGCACGCAAAGGGGCACAGAAAAATATGAGCGTAGTTCAAGGAAATCTCCTCTAGTCATCGCAGGCCACGATACAAGAAAAACAGATGTAGTATACTTATAAAGAACGGTTACCGCCGTTCTTTTATGAAATTCTCCCATGGCATCCTGGTGTCTCTACTACTTCTTACTGCTTTAGTAGGGGGCTTTTTTACGGTACGCACCCACGAGACACGCTCATCTTCGCAGATGGCATCAGTTGCACAATCAATACCAAACACCCAGGAAAACTGCATCGACGAAGGCGCAGAAAACTTCCCCTGCTACGAATCGTACTATGAGCGGCTCGTGCACGTGCACGGAATTTCTGCGGCATTTAAAGACCTCAAGGCGCGCTACCCACACAGCGCATTCGTGCAGGCACAATGCCATCAACTTTCTCATGCGATTGGACACACAGCGTCCGAACTCTACCCCACCGCAGCGCGCGCATTCGCGGAAGGTGATAGTTTTTGTTGGTCAGGATACTACCACGGCGTCATGGAATCTCTTGTATTAGAGCGGGCAGGCGAATCACTCCCTGAGATCGTGCAGACGCTCTGTGAAGATATCCCTGGAAAAGAATCATACTCATTTGACTACTACAACTGCGTCCATGGACTCGGACACGGCGCCATGACCATGATTGACGGTGAACTATTCCGAGCACTTGATGTGTGTGGCACACTGCCACAACCCTGGGAACGCTCTGTGTGTGCCGGTGGCGTCTTCATGGAGAACGTCATGGCTGAAACACGCACCGGAACATCTCCTTATTTCTTACGTGACGATCCGCTCTATCCGTGCAATGCCGTGGCCGATACCTACAAAGAGCAGTGCTTCCTTATGCAAACATCGCACATTCTTGCGGTGTCAGATTACGATTGGAAAGCCGTCTTTACTATTTGTGCAGCAGTTGAGCTCCCCTACCGAACGGCATGCTACCAAAGCATCGGCCGTGACGCGTCGGGGCAAACCATCAGTAATGCCGAAAACACATTTTCGCTCTGCGCACTCGGAGAAACACCAGAGGCACGCTCTCAATGCATCACCGGTGCCGTAAAAGATTTCGTGTCCTATTTCCATTCGGATACCCAAGCATATGGACTCTGCGACATGCTCACTGCCGCATCAAGAAAAACGTGTCGCGCCACCGTGGCTTCATACTATGAACTCTTTTAGACATCACCCGCGCACGCGTCTCATTTTTTCAGGGATCGCTATCCTCGCCCTCATGGTGGGTATTTTTGTGATTTTGCAATTGAACGCCAACCCTGTCGTGCCGCAAGGGCAAGCGGAAGACCTTCCTTTTTTTACTAAAACATCGCTTGCACAGTATAATGGAGAGATTCCCGACCTCCCGATCTATCTGGCACTCGATGGGTATGTGTACGACGTGACCCCCGGGAAAGAATTTTACGTGCCGGGCGGTACCTATCACCATATCGCCGGAAAAGATGCTTCTCAAGAACTTAAAGTCTTTGGGGGAAATCTTATACGGGAAAAATATTCTATTGTCGGAAAATTCACTCCTGAGTGATTTCTTGTTCCTATTATGAAGATCAACGTATTTTACATTCTTGTAGCACTGGTGGTCATCATCCTCACCGAGGGTGTTTATATCGTTGCAGGCGACAACTCCTCCCAACCGGAAGAAGCCCCCAAAACACTCACTGAAACCACCACACAAGAAAGCGAGCCGACGATGCCGACAGTCCCAACAGCAGCCGTCCCCGCGCCAGCACCCACGCCTGCTCCTGTGATTATCACCTCAACCAAAGCGTCCACGCCTACCCCAACAAATACCTCACCTGCTGACACACAGGCTCCCACAACTCCGCAAGGTTTTGCGGCTACCGTTATATCAGATACGCAGATCAATCTGGGATGGAGCGTCGCATCCGATAATGTTGCTGTTCTGGGCTATCGCGTATACCGCGATGGTGTACCGATCGGCACAACTCCTAATACAAAATATGCGGCCATAAACCTCACTCCTGAGACCCGCTATGCGCTCGCCGTACGCTCCTACGATTCAGCTGGAAATGTTTCTCCGCTTTCCGGTACGATCACAATCACCACGTTCGCCCATCAAGTTGTACCGGCCCCAACCCCTGTTCCTCCGCCAACCCCAGCACCCGTACCTGCGCCTGTCCCTTTACCAGCCCCAGTACCTCCGCCGACCCCTGAACCGACCCCAGCACCCGTACCGGCTCCTGTCCCCGCGCCCGCACCAACACCTACACCCGCTCCGTCGCCAACCACTCATGCCGTGACCGTAACCAAAAGCGGCACAATCAGCCCGTCATCCCTTACGATCAATGCGGGAGACATCGTACGCTTCACCTATACCAATCCCGGAGATGAAGTGGTGCTGGTATTCTCTCCAACACCACCAAGTAGCATTAAACTTGATGATGAAAACTCTACGAAATCGTACACGTTCACGAATCCTGGGTCATATACCTATTCAAAGAAAGACGATAATGGCACCAACGCGACCATTACCGTGAACTAACGCCCACCTATCTAGAACCATGAAAACATTCTATATTTCTGTACTCATTACAATGCTTCTTGCCGGATGGGGTGCATACTTAGCGACATCATACACACCGCCAGAGATCGTGTACGATGAAATACCACTCGAAGATGGAGCGACTGCGGTTGCCTCTTCAAACACCTCTGCAGGAATGGCTCCCTCATCAAACGGTTCAATCCCTTCTCAGCAAAACCAACTCCCCCTACCTACTCCCGCGCCGACACCGGCCCCCCAAACGGCTCGTCCTAGTCCTGCGCCAATACCCACTGCCGCAAAACCATCAACTTCGGGAGATACTCAGGCGCCAAGTGCACCCACAAACATTCAGGCGTCCGCAACATCCGGGACGCAGGTCACGATCACTTGGAGTGGGTCAAATGACAATGTGGGAGTGCTTGGGTATCGCATCTACCGCAATGGTACCGAGATCGCCACGACGATCGACCTATCGTATGCGGACATTGATCTTCCCCAAGCAAGCACCTATACCTATTTTGTGACTGCATTCGACGCGGCTGGTAACAATTCTTCATCATCCAACACCATCGCTGTCTCAAAAGGATCATCGGGAGGACTTGCTGTTGGAACCCCAGCACCAGCACCACAGCCTACTACCCCCCAACCAACCCCCGTGCCTCAACCAGCACCAGCTCCGACTCCTGTGCCACAACCTGCACCGGCGCCAACACCACCTCCCCCGCCACCTGCGGTAGGATGCGGAAGCGGCGGCCCTTGTACCGCTGCAAACATCGCATCGCACAACACGCGAAGTAACTGCTGGGTATATCTAAGTCCGACCAACAAGACGTACAACATTACCAACTATGTGGCGAATGGAAAAACCCACCCGGGTGGCGATGTGATCGTTCCGTACTGTGGTACCAATATGTATAACTACTTCATCGGCAGCGCTGGTGGACATCGTCACTCAAGCAGCGCACTCAACTCAGTGCTTCAGGCGTACTACATTGGTCCCTACCAACCATAATTCATGCTGAAAAAAAATCTCCATGCAATTCGAGCATTCTTCACGGTTCCCAAGATACCCTCGGGCATCTTTGTGCTGTTCCTGCTTGCGGCGATCCTCGTCACATGGTTTTCGGTCATGACCGGATACCAAACGAAAGAATCCGATCTTGCTCAACACCACAAGATCGGCGAGACGCTTACGGCACCCGGACTAACCTTTGCCGTAGAAAGTGTCCGCCAAGACGCAGTCGGTGCAGGACCCCTTGCCCCGCGTCCCGGCTACGCATTCATCGTCCCCACCATAGAAATCACCAATACCGGCACCACGCCGATAGAACTCGCCCCCTTACTACACTTCCATGTGCGGGATCGTGCGGGAAACGTGTACGTGGTTGCAGCGATCCCGAGCCAGGGCGCACAGTTTTCCGGCAGCATCCTTCCGGGCGATACAATTCGCGAAGAGCTTGGATTCGAAGTAGCGCAACACGTCTCAGACCTTACGCTCTACTTCGAACCTGGTACCGTCGATCGTTCAATGTTCGCAGTAGATCTCACGCCACAGAACACATCCTGGTGGTCGTGGCGGAAATAAACTAGAATGCATCCATGGAGTTTTATTTTTCCCCACCCTCGAAAACCGCGGTCAAGAAATTTTTGATCTACGTCTTATTCGCAAGTAACCTCGTGACAATTCTCTTTTTGTGGTGGACCAATTCAAGCTACTACATCCAAAACCCTGAGGACGGACACCTTGAGGTGGCGCTCGGTCGCATCGCAGGGCTTTTGGGACAATACGCGATCCTGATCCAGCTTATGCTCGTCGGACGCGTACGCTGGTTCGAACACCTTTTCGGATTTGACCGTCTCAACAAAGTACATCGCTGGATCGGCTACTCGATTCTCTCGCTCCTGCTTACCCATCCGATCTTTCTTGTTGTGGGCAATGCAAAAGCAAATGGCGTCCCACTCCTCTCACAACTCGCCGATTTCTTGGCGAACAAAGAAGACGTACTCAACGCATTCTTTGCACTGCTCATTTTCATTCTGATTGTTTTTCTCTCGATCGTCATCGTACGCAGGAAACTCCGCTATGAGACCTGGTACTTTACCCATCTCCTCACCTACCTCGCGATTTGGCTTGCGTTCGAACACCAGCTCAACACGGGCGACCTGCGCGACGGCTGGGCGCTCTCTTATTGGTACACGCTTAACTTTACCGTATTCGGGCTCGTTCTCGTGTATCGATTCCTTCGTCCGCTCTATAGTTTTGCGCGACACCGCTTCGTCATCGAGCGTGTAGTGCAGGAAACGCCTGACACCTATTCGCTTTACCTTACTGGTCACCACATGGAAGAATTCACGTTCGAAGCCGGTCAATACGCAAACCTCACGGTCCTTAAACGCAACATGTGGTATACGCATCCGTTCTCGTTCTCTGCGGACTACAACGGCAAAAACATTCGCTTCTCGATCAAAGGACTCGGCGATTACACCAAACAGATCAAAGATATTACTCCCGGCACTTCCGTCATTGTCGATGGACCGCTTGGGCTCTTTGTCGAATCCCGCGCTACGCGTGACAAGTTCCTCTTCATCGCCGGCGGCATTGGCATCACCCCGCTTCGCGCCATGATCGAGTCCCTCGCCCCAAAAAAGAAGGATGTGGTGCTCCTCTGTGGTAGCCGCACCGTGCAGGACATCGCGTTCAAAAACGAGTTCGAGCTCTTGAAACAACAGACGAACGGAACCCTTACGGTCCATCACATCCTCGGCACTCCGACCGAAGGGTACGAATCAGGATTCATCGACAAAGAGAAGATCGTGCGCCTTGTTCCCGACTTTTACACCCGCGAGGTCTTCCTTTGTGGCCCGCCACCGATGATGAAAATAATGGTTGAGAATCTCAAAGGTCTTGGATTCGACGAGCGTCACATTCATTACGAAAAATTCTCGTTTTAACTACATTGACGACCCCTTCATTTTTCGATATGTTAAATGCGGACCATAGTATATACAATACAGAAAAGGAGTAGGAGCTTGAACGTAACAACGCACAGTAGCAGCACTCAGATCAAGAATCTCATACAACGAGTTTTTGGGGAGCCCACACACCAAATTACGGTTGATGCGCGGGGTCTGAATTGCCCCCACCCCATAACTCAACTAAAAATTGCGCTCACAAATCACGCAGTAGTTGATGAAACCATCCTTGTGCTTGCTGTTGACCCAGCGTCAACTGACGACACCAGGTCGCTCTGTAAACAGCTTAGTCACGAATTCATAAAAGTGGAGACGGCTAAAATGGCGGGTGAGCTTGTCTACAAGATATACGTAACTAAAAGGACCGGATAAACCGGTCTTCACGCGTTTTTTGGCGACGTAGAGCGAACGAAGTGAATATGTACTCATGCTCACTTCTGAGCCGAGGAGCCAATATAGGTGAGCCGCACACGAGATCACCTATATCATAACAACTACACCTAAACCTTTCTGTACCAACCTCGCCCTCGTGGCGAGGTTTTTCGTTGCCCAAAAAATACTAGAGTTCGTAGATCACATCCTTGCGCTCAACGACCACATTCCAGTGATTGAGTTTCGCGTATCGATAGAGCTTACTATTCGGATTAAAGCAGATTGCCTTTTCAACAAGTTCGAGAAACGGAATATCGCTTTCGGTGTCACCCACGCCGATCGATCCTTCAAGCGTCAGCCCCTCTTTCTCGACTGCGCGTTTTAAAATATTTGCTTTATTGGCGATCAAATGCTCCTCAAGCACGTTCCCCGTGAAGCACCCCGTTTCCCCTGTCTCGTATACCTTGCCGTAGATCTTGTCGAACCCGTACCGTTTGCCGAACCCCTCGAGGATCGCCTTGGGTGAATGTGAAATAGCGAGCAGGTAGTATCCGTCCGCCTTAAGCGCTTTGACGAGATCGCGTGTATAGCGGTACACATGATTCTGCTGGACTGCGATTACCTCCTCGGCCGTATCTTTGAAATCACCGTAGTACACTCCTTTGAGATACCTGAGGAATGTGTGTACGACCGCCATGATGTACGCGTCATATTCGCCTTCGCGTTCAAGCCAACGCTTATGGTCATACTCGAACTCTTCTCGCGCTTCTGGCGGAAAGATCCCCTTCGCGATAAGCGCCTGCACGAGCTCTATGGTGAGGCTCGAGCGGAAGATCGTCCCATCGATATCGAACACCGCGATCTTTTTCATACCCTTATGGTAGCACATCCTTCTTTAAAATAGGTGGGGTCGAGCGCTGTACATATACCCCAACCAAAGAAACCCTGTAGTATACTTAGACCATGTGGTACGACCTCGCATGGCAAGATGTAGTGATATCCCTAGGAGGGTATATTTTTCTTCTTGCATTGATCCCTTCGATTCTCAGTAAAGACAAGCCTGCACGCTCGACAAGCATCTTAAGCGGTGGAGTCCTGCTCGTGTTTGCATTCACCTACGCCACGCTGGATCTTTGGTCTTCAATGATCTCAACATCCCTTCTTTCAGTTGGGTGGTTATTCCTTGGGTGGCAAAAACACCGACAAAAAGATACTTTGCGTTAGCTTGTGTCTTTCTATTCACCACTAAACTCAAACGCAGAGAGTATCCGATCAAAATCACCACGGATCGCATCTTCTGGAGAGATGAACGTTACCGTCACTGCAACAATATTCCCCGCATGTTCAAATACCGTGGTTTCTGCTTCATAGAGCCCTGACCAGCGATACGTGAGCGCTTCCTTTCCGCCGACCATAACGCGTTCCTGGGGGCTTGTTGCCATTTTCCAATTCGAATCATTGGTCCCCGTGATCCATTGCTCAGGAGTGAGATTGTCGAGATCATTCTGATACACATCGACAGAGATCGCCACCGGACCTTCGCTATCCGGCACGACAGTTTCATTCTCGCCCGTCAGCACTACGGCGACATGCCGACGCTCGCCATTCCCCATGTCGTACTCTTCGAGATGGTAGGTATCCGGATACGCGAACGAGAACCCGAACGCGTCGACTGAATACTCATTCTCTCCGCGGATCCCCGCGGGCGGTTTCTGACCAAGGTCGATGGCACGCTGCTCAAGCGCATACCAGGCACCACCCACAAATACGAGCGCAAGCGCGATGATCGTAACGATCTTAGGATAATTCATTTTCATGTAAAAAGTGTACCACGCGAACATTTGCACGTATAGAATTTCTGGGGATATCCCCGACACTTCACAAGCGTCTCCCCCATGCTATACTTTTTCAATGAAACGCAATACGATCATTACCGCAAGCTTGGTTGCCGCCGCGGTCATCATTATTCCTATGGGCATCTGGTGGCAAGACCGCAAAACTCCCGGTAAACTCGATACATTCGCACAGTGTGTTACTGACAGCAGCGCAAAATTCTACGGCGCATTCTGGTGCCCTCACTGCCAAGCACAGAAAAAGATGTTCGGAAAATCGGCAAAACTTCTTCCCTATATTGAGTGCTCAACTCCTGACAGCAAAGGTCAACTTGCCGTGTGTAAAGAAAACAATGTAACCGGGTATCCCACATGGGAATTTGCTGACGGAAGCCGACTCTCGGGTGAAGTCTCGCTTGAGACCCTCGCTGAAAAGACGAGCTGCACCCTTCCTAAATAAGACCGCCGTCATTCGATACCTCATATGTCCCCGTCAACAGAACTCGTTACCACGATCCTTAGCTTTGGCACCCTGCTTTTGGGAGTCGCACTCGTGGTGTTTATTGCCGCGTTCGTCATGGTCCGTGCATATGGCGACCAGATGCGCGATTCACTCATCGACCGCATAATTCTCTTTGTGGGAAATCATGCGCTTATGCTTGCGCTTATGCTTGCGCTCGTCGGGGTTGGTGGAACACTCTACTACTCAGAGATCGCAGGATTTGAGCCCTGCAAGCTTTGCTGGCTTCAGCGGATCTTCTTTTATCCGCAACTCTTCATCTTTGCCATAGCGCTCCTGCGCAAGACGCGCGATGCATTCGCATACGCACTGCCGCTTTCGGTCGCCGGACTACTTGTCGCCGTATACCATTACGCGCTCCAGCGTGGAATGACCTCTCCCTTCCCGTGCTCTGCCGATGTTGCGCTTTCATGCTCAAAACAGCTGTTCCTCAAGTTTGAATACATTACCGAGGTGATGATGTCGGTGACTGCATTCGCGGCGCTCATTGTGCTCGCACTCGCCTACTCCTACGCACAAAAACGAAACGTGCCGAGCGCGTAATTCTCTATGCCCCACGAGGTCACACCAAAAGAGCGTTCCTGGCTCTTGCAGGAAAAGTATGCGGGCATTGAAACGCCTGAATTCGAGAACGATCTTCTGCGCCTTGCCGAAGGCGTTCCGCTCGCATACGTGATCGGACACGTACCGTTCCTCTCCGCATCCATCGACCTCTCGCATAAACCCCTTATTCCGCGCGTTGAGACCGAGCACTGGGTCGCGGAGGCGATCGCCAATCTTCGCACCCACGATAAAGTACCCAAAACCATCCTCGATCTCTTTTCCGGCTCAGGATGCATCGGCGTCGCATTTGCTCAGGCGTTCCCCGACGCGTCTGTTCACTTTGCAGAATACGATGCCGCGCTTATTCCAGAGATCGAAGAAAATGTCCGACGCAACATGTTAAGCCCCACGCACACAAAAGTTTTCCAAAGCGACGTATTCTCAAACGTACCTGATCGCTACGACGTGATAACCGCGAACCCGCCCTACATCCCTGAATCGCGCAAGAGTGCGCTCGACGCATCGGTAACTGATTTCGAGCCGCATGAGGCACTCTTTGGAGGCGAGGACGGTCTTGCGTTCATTCGACCGCTCATTACCGAAACTCCGAAATTTTTAAATCCCGGCGGATCACTTTTTGTAGAATTTGATTCAGCACAAAAAGACGTGATCAAAGATCTCGCACATACATCTGGAGCATGGCGCGAAACACGCTTCATCCGTGACCAGTACGATGAGTGGCGTGCGGTAGAGCTTGTACGAAACTAGCGGATCCCGCTATCGTATTGAACCGTTACCTCCACATATCCCGTCGCGAGCACCGTGACCGTCTGTTCTCCTGCGGAAGGCATGCGCCCCTGCGGCATGTTCGGCTTTAAGGTATAGGTACCGGGGGGGAGCGAGACTTCGAACGTGCCGTCGCTTTCTGAAGTGGCGACCGCCATGCGCGCACCGGCAGAATTATAAATATCAATGGTCGTTTCGTAGGGTTTGTCGTCACATTCCCCTGTTGGTGGAAACTGCACCACAGGGCACGTTGGGCCAATCATGACTACGCCGCGAATGCCCGAATTGTACGGCAGAATACTCGGGGGTGGAGTAGTATCGGTGTCATCTATAATACCGTCATCATCTGAAATATCACGCGTAAACACTTTCCCGTCGGCAGCGCATTGCTCCGGATATGTTTCGCGGATCGGATACCCCGCGGCGGCACACTCTTCAAAATTGGTAACGGTCTCGGCAGATGGTGCCTTAATAGCCTTGATCGCAATGACGATCCCGAGCACAATGGCAACTCCCGTCAAAATAGTAATGTAGTTTTTGGTACTCATATCACCATGATACTCCACCGCACATGGTGAGACAATACATGAGCCATTGCGTCGTGATATCATGTACATCATGGAAATCTGGCACGCAGTCGTACTGGGCGTCGTTGAGGGCATCACGGAATTTCTTCCCATCTCTTCGACGGGACACCTAATCCTCGCTGAGCACTTTTTGGGTGTTGGGGATACCGCGTTCGCAAAAAGCTTTACCATCGCGATTCAACTCGGTGCGATCCTTGCCGTGATCGCGCTCTATGGCAAAACGCTCTTGCGCGACCGTGCCGTACTCACACGCATCATGACAGCATTCATCCCGACCGCGCTCATTGGGTTTGCGCTCTACAAAACAATCAAAGGATTCTTGGGCAATGAGACACTCGTACTCTGGATGCTCGCGCTGGGTGGGGTACTCATGATCCTCTTTGAGAAAACGCATCGCGAGGAACGCGCCGCCGCGCATGAGATCGCGACCGTCCCCTACCGGGTTGCTTTCCTCATTGGGTGCTTTCAAGCGCTCGCCGTGGTGCCCGGCGTTTCGCGCTCAGCGGCGACCATCATTGGCGGACTTCTTCTTGGCGTGTCACGTGTCGCGATCGTGGAATTCTCATTTCTTCTTGCCATCCCCACCATGCTCGCGGCGACGGGGTACGATATCCTCAAGAGTGGCACGCTATTTGCGGGGGCTGATTGGGGTGTACTTGCCGCAGGATTTATTACTGCGTTCGTGGTGGCCCTTGGCGCAGTGAAGTTCCTGCTTGCGTTCATCAAACAGCACACCTTCATTCCATTCGGTATCTACCGCATTATCCTTGCCGTAGTCCTCGCATTCATCATCATTTAAAAAACAAAGGCCCGCAAAAAGCGGGCCTTTACTGTTAGAGGGGCAACTCGGGCGCAAGTAATGCACCTTGACCCCCAGATTGAAATGCACTCTCTCCAAACGAGAAGAATGCAATGAGGAAGTGTTCAAAACCGACAAAAACGTCTGTCATGAGCCACTTCAGCATAATAATAGTGAGACCGAGCCCAAACGCGCCTAAGATCTTCATAAGCGTTTTGTGCTTATTAATAAATCTGAGGGTGGTGCATCGAATCATTTTCTGTAAAGAAAACAAATCAACGCAGGGATGATCTCGACTATCATCCGCTCCCCTCGCGCAAGCACGCGCTCAAGCTGGCACAAAAAACCGCGCAATTGCGCGAAGGGAGCGGATATCAAAGAACTACCTCAATATCGAACAGGTGTATTATACCATATCTGTATTTTTTTGCAATAGTATGCTACACTCGTTCGAATGTCCCATAACGATCACCTCTTTATACTTTCCACAAAGCCCGAGCGCGGCTTTGCCCTGCTTGATAGCGGCAACGGCATGAAACTCGAACGCTACGGCGACGTCGTGCTCGCGCGCCCAGATCCGCAGGCGCTCTGGCTCCCCCATCTCCCCGAATCTGCGTGGCAGAAAGCCGATGGCACGTTTGCTCGTGAAGGCAAACATGCCGGTTGGGATATTCGCGCTAATGCCCCAAAGCGCTGGCAGATCGAGTACGGGGGCTTAAAATTTTTTGTAAAACCCTCATCATTCAAGCACACCGGCATCTTTCCTGAACAGCAGCCGAACTGGGATTTTATCCGCGCGCGCATTACGGCAGCCAAACGCCCTGTTTCTGTGCTCAACCTTTTTGGATACACCGGTGGCGCAACCCTTGCCGCGGCACAAGCGGGCGCCGAAGTGGTGCACGTGGACGGATCAAAAGTTGCTATCGGCTGGGCACGCGACAATGCCGAGATCTCCGGCCTTGCTGACAAACCGATCCGCTGGATCTTGGACGATGCGCGCAAATTCATTGAACGCGAGATTAAACGCGGCCGCACCTACGACGGTATCATTATGGATCCGCCCGCATTCGGACACGGCCCCGGCGGCGAACTCTGGAAGATCGAGGAGCATTTCTTGGGACTTCTTGAACTTGCAAAAAAGGTACTCACGCCAGATCCACTCTTTTTCATCATCAACGGCTATGCGTCCGGATACTCCCCGATCGCATACGAGAACAATTTGCGCGAGCTTATGAAGGAATTCGGCGGTACGATCGAGATCGGAGAACTCGCGATCGAAGAAGACAGTTCGGGTCGCCTGCTACCGTGCGGCATCTTTGCACGCTGGTACGCAGTTTAACTATGAAGCTCGATGTTCTCTACGAAGACAACCATTTGATCGCTGTCTGGAAACCGGCGGGACTTCTCACGCAGGGCGATGCAACCGGTGATGCGAACCTCATGGACGAGGTGAAAGCATACCTCAAGGAGACCTATCAAAAACCTGGCAACGTGTTCTTGGGGCTCCTTCACCGCCTCGATCGCCCCGTGCAGGGTGTGGTGCTCTTTGCAAAGACGAGCAAGGGTGCATCGCGACTCTCCGAACAGATCCGCGATCGTACGATAAAGAAGACCTACCACACACTCGTCGAAAGCGTACCGCAAGAACCCGCAGGAACACTTGTCCACCACCTAGTGCACGACGAGCGCACGAACACAGCGCGTGTGTATGCCACCGAAAAAGCTGGGTCTCAGCGTGCAGAACTTTCCTACAAAATCCTCTCCCGCAATTTGGAGGCGAAGCCTCCAAAAACACTCCTTGAGGTGGAACTTAAAACCGGACGGCACCATCAAATCCGTGCCCAGCTTGCCCACATCGGCTGTCCTATTGTGGGCGATGTGAAGTACGGTGCCTCGCAACCGCTCCCCGACCGCTCGATCGCACTCGCCGCTGTATCGCTTACCTTTAAAACGGCGACGACGAACGAAACCATAACCATTCTCAAAGAGGTTTCATTCCTTTGTTAACATTGCAGCAATAGACGTTACACTCTACTGTTTTGGGCATGAACTCATATGACCCGCACTACATGGCGCTCAAGGAGAC
>MHUZ01000004.1 GCA_001823605.1 Candidatus Yonathbacteria bacterium RIFOXYD1_FULL_52_36 | reverse complement strand
GAGCGTTCGTATCTCCCCACGTTTGAAGAATCGGTTGCGCTCATCCGCGGTGCCGGCGGAGTCGCTAGTCTTGCACACTACTGCTACGCGCGTTCGGAATTCCCGATCGAACTCCTCGAATCGCTCCTGTCTGAAAAACGCATCGATGGCGTAGAGACCGTCTATGGCCTGGGCAACTACGGCACCCCGCGCGAAGACGCTGTGCACGAAGAACGCGCGACGCTTCGTGAATTTGTAAAGAAGCATGGTGCCATTGCGACCGGCGGTGCCGACGCGCACTCAAGCAACGATCTCGAGTACTACACAAGCCGTGAGCGCAATTGGTTCACCGACGATACGCACGACATGGCATCCCGCCTCCTCGATCGCGTCGAGACGACGCGTGGTATTACATCAAGTCTCTAAGCCCCACTTGGACATCCGATGTCCAAGTGGTAGTAATAAGCAAAAAGAAAACCGGCGCTTTTAGCACCGGTCTGTTATGCACTCATGGCGATACCCTCCTTCAACTACGATCAGTTGCGTGTGACATTGAGCGTTCTTGCCTTCTCCCTCATGTGGGCAAGCATCATGGCGTAAGCTTCCGCATTTTCGCCACGCTGCCTCATGGCTTCGAAAGCCACCGCTGCCCCAAGATCAATCAGCGAAAACTCCACCCCCGAAGAGATAAAAATTTCCGCGAGTTGTTGGATCTCCTGGATCTGGCGGGCGAACGGTTTCAGTTCGTGCGGAAGAACTTCCACACGCGCTGCCTGCTCTTCCGTGATCAAGCCGGCTTGAGCAAGCGCGAGACTCATTGGTGTTTCCATTGATGGACTCCTCAACAAAATTCCCAAAAGTATTTTAACATATTATATTGTACAAGTCAACCAACATCTATCTATCTCTTAAGCCCTTGCCCTGCAACATATTAAACGGCTCAGCCCATGGGCTGAGCCGTTTAATATGTTGTACGGGGGTCGGGTTTCTACGGGAATCCGCAGTCTATCTCGCGGATGTCTTTGTATTGGCTAATTGAGCTTGCAATATTGCAACCATTGCAAGCAGATTCTGAATTTGTTTTTTCATTTCTTCGATATTTTGAACATCTTTCGACTGTGCCTGCGGCGCCAGAGTACAGGTTTTGCTTACGTCACTCCAAGCATATCCTTGTGCGCATTGACAGTTGCCGTTTTGAACAACCGTATTATTCCCATATGTAATTTGGCAATACGAACTCATAGGGATACATGAGGAGGGGTCATTAGAGCTGACAACATGTCCTGAGTTACATTGCCATTTATTATTTACAACCGATGCGTTTATAATATTTTTTTCACACACAGAATTAACTTTTGCATAACCGGGGGAACACGCCCAGTCAAGAGTGCTGGTTCGATATGCATTTG
The DNA here is from genome assembly GCA_001823605.1 of Candidatus Yonathbacteria bacterium RIFOXYD1_FULL_52_36. Taxonomy (GTDB): domain Bacteria; phylum Patescibacteriota; class Minisyncoccia; order Phycocordibacterales; family UBA1539_B; genus 2-01-FULL-51-10. The sequence goes on along the minus strand of MHUZ01000004.1, from coordinate 15,628 downwards.
CAGGTATCGTTTTCAAACATTGCTCACCCGATTTTTCATAACCATAGTTGCAATAAAAGGTTGTTGATAGTGCGTATCCATTTTCAGGGGCTTTTTTACACCCTTCTCCCACTTCATAGTAGCCATAGTTGCAGAAAAGGACTCCATATGATTTGTACCCGCCATATACAGATTCATAAACGGAAGAATACGAGGGCGTGTAGCTCGTGGATGGATATGTATACGTGCTTGTATACGTATTCGGGGAAACCTGCGAAGATGTATTGTTGTAATAATTCCTGAGATAGGTGTCCGAATTCCCACCAGCAGTTACTCCGGTATAGGGGTTAGTATTTCCGGGATAACTCCAGTTATTGTAAGGGTTTCCATCTGGGCTAGATCGATAATGTGACTGAACGTAGGTTCCATCTTTTCGCGTATATCCACTTACATACACATCAGCATTAACAGTAAGGGTAACTGCGGGCAGAACAAAAGACAGGGCGAGCAATGGTGCGAGCACTACCTTCTTTAGAATATTAAACATGTATTGCTTCAATATTAAAAAAATAAAAAACGATCTCTGTTTAACCCCCCAAAACCTTTTATAATAAGGTGGATAGATTATACCACTACGATACAGGAAATCAAGCCCTTTAACCTTCTGAGATCCAGCCTCCGTAGAAACAAGTTTTTCCGTAGCCATGATAGAATAAAATGTATGGGAAATTTTATGAGACAAAATTGGTTTCAGTTGATTGTTGTGGTCCTCTTGGTGATGCTTTATGTTAGATTGGGCGAGATAAAAAAATACACGTTTAATAATTGGGATACTAGCGACGCTGTTCTAAATAATATTTTAGATTCAATTGACGACAACGGTACAGATATTCAGAATTCAATTGAAGATTTGAGAATTGACCTAAATAATTATTAGGCTTCTACAGGTAGGACCTGTGTGTGGATTAAACGGCTCAGACATCTGAACCGTTTTGGTTTAGGATTTGTGTGGCAAGTTATCGATGTACCCCTTCATTAAGCGCATGATTACAAAGTTAAGATCCTCAATAATACTTTTCATCTTTTTCGAGTATTCATCAAACGACATTTCTCCAACAACTTCGAGGATAGCGGCTCTTTGACTTGCTGCATCACAAAAGAAAAATCGCGTTTCCTCCATAGTTTCACCGGAAGAAAAATATGCTTTCTCGTTTGCAGTACTCTTCCCGTCTTTCAAAAAGTGTTCAATAAATCCTTTTCTGAGCGTTTTCCCTGATTGATAATAATGGAAAGAAAGATTATTTCTTACCCTCATTAAAACCTTAGCAAAATCATTGACCTCTTTTGTTTCTTGCGTGAACGCAATCTCTGCAATCAAGTCCCATCGTCCTTTAAGATCACGATTGAGTGTACTGTAAACTCCCCTAAACCTCTCAGTCTTCAATATTTCTTGGTTATCATTTATAAATCTAAAGAATTCAGAAAGGGTTCCGATCATCATCCTTTCTAGATGACTTTTTAGCCCGGCATATTCACCAAAATCATTTGTTGCTTTAACTTCTTTGCCATGGATGTATTCAAAAGTATTACCAAGTTGAACAAGCTGAAAATTAAGACTTTTTAAATCATTGTAAAATAACCCGAGCACAAGAAAGAAATTTTCAACACTGTCGTTATTCTTGTCATCAACCAATCGTTTTGGAGAGAGACCCTTGAGATCTCCAGAAAACTTTATTTGTTGCATTTTGTTACCATTTAGGCACTTAGAATTACTTCGCCATGACCGTCGCCTCATCGAATTTGATAGATAGGAGTTTGGAGACGGCGTCGGAGCCCATGGTCACGCCGTAGAGAATACTGGCGCGGGACATGGTCTCGCGGTTGTGGGTGACCACGATGAGCTGTGAGTACTTGGAAAGGTTCTCGAGCATGTCGCCGTAGCGGCGCGAGTTGGCTTCGTCGAGCGCCGCGTCTGTTTCATCGAGCACCAAGAACGGCGGAGGGTTCACCTGAGAGATCGCAAAGAGAAGCGCAATCGAAGTCAGTGCACGCTCCCCGCCTGAAAGCACCTCAAGTCCGTGGATCTTTTTGTGCGGGTGGGTCACGCTGATATCAATGCCTGCATCCTCTTCGGGAACCTCCTCCGGCACGGACTCTTCAGCGCCTTCTTCTAAGGCGGCAAGGTCGTCGTCCTTGCGCTTCTTTTTCGGCGCAACAACAGTGAGCGATGCGGAGCCACCGCCGAACATCAATGCAAAAAATTCTTGGAACTGTTTATTGATCTTTACGATACCACCCTTGAATTCCTGTTCAAGTTTTTCTGAAAGTTCTGTGATGAGCTCGCGGAGCGAGTCGGCAGTTTTTGCAAGATCTTCGAGCTCACGGCCCAAAAATTCATCACGCGCAACCGCGTCATCATATTCTTTGAGTGTGTCTTCCCCGCCCGCACCGCCTGCGTCCTCAAGGCGGATCTTTAATTTTTCTATCTTGCGACGGCGGTCTTCTTGCATTGAGCGCACCTCATGCGCATCCACCGTAATCGGCGTATCGGCATAGTCGCGAAGCATGGCCCCCACGAGCACCACGCCTTCACGCACCTCTTCCTCAAAGCGACGCGTGTCGTCTGCCAAGCGCTCCTCGCGGGCGCGCACGCTCTCAAGCTTGGCAAGGAGCTCACTGCGCCGTGCGCGGATCTCATAGAGCGCACGCTCGGCATCGCGTGTTTTGTCCTTCTCGGTCTCGATCGAGTGTTTGACTGCCGCCTCTGCCGCGACCGCCTCGCTTTCGGCAGTGCGTGCGTCTTCAAGGCGGCGAAGGATCTCATCACGCTCTGCAGTCAAGGTCTCAAGTCGTTCGCGCGAACGCTCTTCGGGCACCACCACGCCAGTCTTGCCCGAGACCGCCTCCATGAAGCGCACGAGCGTCATCCGTGCACGCTCAATGGCAAGGCGCACCAAACCGAGGTCTCCCTGATTCTCCACCTCGCCTAGGATGCGATGCGCTTCGTCGAGTGCGGTGCGCACGTCACGCACGGGCACCACGCCTTCTCCCTGCTCCGCGCGTGCCGCGTCTTCGGCAAGGCGCCGTTCTTCGTATTCAATACCTCCCTCAATACGCCCCAACACGCGAGAGAGTTCATCCTTGCGTGAGCGTGTTTCGGCAATGCGTGCCGCCGCCTCGCGAATAGCCGCAAGGTCTTGGTCGCTTCCGCGCTCGGCATTCAAATGCGCTTCCGCAGCTGAAAAGCGTGCGTTAAGCTCCACCAACTCCGCTTCAGGCGTGCTCTTCTCATGGGCGATCGTAGACCGCTCGCGCGCAAGATATGTTTCTTCGCGCTTCAAGTATTCGCGGTAGAGTCCCGAGAGTTCATCACGCAGTGACCGTGCCTGCTCGATCTTCTCCACCTGTTTTTTCAAAAATTTAATGTGTGGGGCGATCTCTTTGCGCAAGATATCCACCTGCTGCATGTTCTCGCGCGTCTTCTCGAGCTTGCGCTCACTCTCGCCGATCTTCCACTGATAGATCTTAAGACCCAGTGCATCCTCGATCATGGCGCGGCGCTCTTTGATCGATGCGGTGAGCACGCGATCCGCCTCCCCCTGCGAGATGATGTGGTGACCTGATGCGCCAATGTGCACCGCAGACAACAGCTCGATGATGTCGCGGAGGCGCACGGCGCTTCCGTTCACAAAGTATTCTCCCGCGCCGTCACGGTACACCTCGCGCGTGAGCGTCACTTCATCGTAGTCGAGCGGAAACATACGGTCCGCATTGTCGAACGTGATAGAAACGCTCGCGCGGTTCTGGCGTGCTCCCGTGCGTGAGCCGTTAAAAATGAGGTCCTCACCGCGCTTGCCACGCATCGATTTAAGCGACTGCTCTCCTAAGACGAAGCGGAGTGCCTCGACGACATTTGATTTGCCGGAGCCGTTGGGGCCAACAATAGCAGAAATGGGGGCGTCGAAGACCAATTCGGTCTTCTTGGCGAATGATTTAAAACCGGAGATCTCGAGTTGCTTTACGCGCATGTCCTTAGGATATCACGAGTCAGCGCTTGCCCCAATGCGTTCCGCGCAGTGCGCGTATTACTTGATGATAACCTTATCCCAGCCCTTCGCTTTGAGTCCCAAGGTTGCCGCGCTTTGCTCGGCTTCTTGCTTTGACTTCCCTTCGCCTTCAACCACAAGATCTTTGCCGAGATATACGCCGATCGTGAATTGCTTGTCATGATCAGGACCTGCTTCACGTATCACCTTATACGTGGGCGTGATGCCGAGATACTCCTGTGCCATCTCTTGAAAAAGACTCTTGGCGTCCTTCCAGAGACCTTTCTCCACGATCTCGTCCGTGCGCGGAAAGAGCGTCTTTTTTATAAAATCATCAGCGCATTCATATCCTTGATCCAAGTAAAGTGCTCCGATCACTGCCTCGAATGTGTTTGCCAAAATATACTGACGGCCTTTGCCTTCGTCTTTTGCCTCACCCTTGGAGAGGAGCAGGAATTCGCCCATGCCGAGAAGCTTTGCCGCATCGCTAATGGTATTGGTGTTCACGAGTGCCGCGCGATAGCTAGTCAGCTCGCCCTCGTTCTCTTCCGGGTATTTGTGATACAAAAAGTCAGTGATCGAAAGCTCAAGAATCGCGTCGCCCAGAAATTCGAGACGCTCATTGTGCTCAAGTCCGCTTTCGCGGTGCTCGTTGATGTAGGAACGATGCGTGAACGCTTGGCGCAAAATACCCTTATCGCTAAAAACCACACCAATTCGTTCTTCGAACTTGGTGAAATCTATGGGGGGAACTTTTTTTGCAGGAGACATATAAAAACTTACGCGGTGGGAACTTCTTCCGGTTCCGGGGTGGTGGCGTCATTGCCGGTCAAGATATTGATCGCCTTGGTCACGAGCGGCAAAATGTCTTCGTACATCGTGAGGTCAAGGATGTCAGCGAGGCGGAACCAGCGGGCATCGTCGAGACCGCCCGTTTTTTCAGCAACGAGCTCGTCGCGATTCGCTTGTGCCAAGAAATACACGACCTGCTTGCGGATCTTGCCTAGCTCGGGATGTGATGCGATGTACTCGTTGGAGCCAAGCTCAGCCTCTGGCACGCAATCAATACCCATCTCTTCTTTTACCTTGCGAATCACGCCATCGTGAAGACTCTCGCCTTCTTTGACACGTCCCTTGGAGAGCGTCCAGCGGCCGAACACGTCGTGTACGAACCCGAGGTAGATCTCATCTTCCTCCTTTGCATACACCACGGCTCCGCAGAGCTTCTCGACCGGGATCTTGGAAAGATCGACAGGCTCTTTGCCTTTGCGCTTCCCGATCTCGTTCTTGCCGGGTTCACCGATCTCTTTGTAGACCGCGCCAAGAACCCCGTTCACAAACTTGCCGCTATTCTCTCCGCCAAATGTCTTGGCGAGTTCGATCGACTCGTTGATCGCAACCTTTGCCGGCACCTGTGAACGGTCCGAGAAGAGAAGCTCGTAGAGGCCGACGCGCAAGATATTGCGGTCGACCATGGAAATCTTTTCGAGCGGCCAGTCCGGTGCTGCCTTTACGATGATCTCATCGATCTCTTTGTGACGTTCAATGATACCGCTCCCGAGTCCGCGGATGAACGAGATATCACCCATGCCGGGAGCGAACTCCTCGGCATTGCGCTCAAGGACTTCAGAAGCATTAACTGCCTCATTGTTGAAATCCCATTCAAAGAGCGTTTGAAGAACAATACTGCGTGAAAGGTGCCTGTTTGCCATAGGGGCTTTGTTGCCTCTTGTGTGTGTTATTTTGTAGCGAGCTCCTTCTTTGCTGCCCGCTTTTTCTGCTTTGCCTCGATCTTGGCAGTCAGATCGATGATTCCCTTGCCGCGATACGACCCGCAATTCTCGCAAACGCGATGGCGGAGGTGCGACTTTTGGCAGTTCGCGCAGGTCGAAAGGCGAGGTGCCGTAAGGGCGTGGTGTGAGCGGCGGTTCCCGGTGTGGGCCCGCGTGTGGCGCATACGTACTGTCATAATGGGCTATCCTACAGCATAATTCAAAAAACATCAAGTGCCCCAACGGCCATCTCCGGATACCAATAAAAACGCCGGCAGGATGAACCTGTCGGCGCGGTATTTTGGCTGCTGTAGCCAATAGTGCTTTTTTATGCGCTCTGTCGTCGCATTCGACCGGACTGTCCAAACTTCTCTTGACGAGCTTCCAGAGTCTCATCAGAGATGCGTTTCAACTCAACCGTGTTGATGCGAGCGTTTTCGTTGGAACACACACTGGGGACTTTATCCTCTTTATAGTGAGGACAGGTTCCATTGCTCAGACACACGACGCAAACTTCACTCCCTTTCGAGATGACGTCCATCTTTGCGGCGTTGATCAGAGCAAGAGAAACCGTCTCTGGGTGTACTTTCCCGGTGGGTCCAAAATAGAACCCACGTGGAGCTGCCATTTTCTTCATAGAAACCTTCCTTTTTGCTTCTTTGCTTCGTTAAAATAACAATCCTTTTCTGTCCAGTAGAAAGATCCTTTTTCTGAATACTATTACACCTTATTTTGACCAAAAATGCAAGCGTGTGCAAAAGCTTTTTCTGTGGATAGCGGAGAGGCCGTGGCGGCGCAGTGCACCGCGGTGTGCCGCGGTGCCGTACCCTTTGTGCACCTCAAGTCCGTAGTGCGGATACCGCTTTGCAAGGCGCTTCATCAGACGGTCGCGCGTCACCTTCGCCGCGATCGACGCGAGTGAAATGGTCGGTTCTTTTTCGTCGCCCTTGATGATCGTTTTCTGGTGCGCAAATTCTTTGGGTGCCTTCAGTCCCCCATCGAGGAGCACCAGCGTGTGTGCGGGGTTGGTGTTCAAGTTTTTGAGCGCTTGGGTGAGTGCGCGCGAAATTGACGGCGCGATCCCGCGCCGATCAATTTCGCGCGCACTTACCATCATCACCGCAAAGGCAAGCCATCCCTCCTCTTGTGCGACTTCCATTTTCCCAAACCACTCCTCACGCTTCTTTTCCGAGAGTTTCTTTGAATCACGAAGTCCCTTAAGCCACGCTTGTGTGCGTTTCTGTTTGATCCGTCGGACATCGATCATTGCCGCTCCCACTGCCACTGGCCCCGCCAAAGGCCCGCGTCCCGCCTCATCAATTCCCACCACATAGCGCTGTTGCATCATTCTATTGTAACAAAACAAAAGGCCGTCGCGTAAGCGCCGGCCTTAAACTGTTCCTCCCTGAAAGATCTACTTCTTTTTCTTCTTTTTTATCACGGGCTTCATCTTCCTGATGTCCCCGGTGAGCCCCGCTTTGAATCCGTTCATCGCGGTTTGAATCAGGAACTTTCCTGTCCATTTCCCAGCCTTCAAAACATTACCTCTGACTCGACTCCAACAAATTGCCATGGTAGTCCCCTCATCCAATGACCTAATCTTAAGTGTTATTATACACCCAAACACACATTTTGTCAAGTTCGCCTGACGCCTGTATAATGCAAAGAATATGGAGCCGAAATTCGTCCACCTGCACACCCACAGCCACTACTCCCTCCTAGACGGCCTCTCCAAGATCGACGAGATGGTCAAACTTGCGAAAAAATATGAGATGCCCGCGCTCGCGGTCACGGATCACGGCAATATGCATGCCGCGATCGAATTCTACAAACTCTGCAAGGACAATGGCATCAAAGCAATCATTGGCGTCGAGGCATACATCACGAACGGCTCTCGTCACGAAAAACGTGCGGGTATCGATAATGAGCGCTTTCACTTAACGCTTCTTGCAAAAGACTACGAAGGTTACCAAAATCTCATCAAGCTCGTCACGCTCTCTCAGCTCGAAGGGTACTACTACAAGCCGCGCATGGACAAAGAGGCTTTGCGAAAGTTGGGCAAAGGTATCATCGCACTCTCGGGATGCTATGGCGGAGAGCTTTCACGCGCGCTACGCAAAAAAGATCACGAGGCGGCCGACGCGGTCATCATCGAACATCAAGAGATCTTTGGTAAAGAAAACTACTTTATCGAGATCATGCACCACCCTGGCGTCGAGGGGCTTATGGAGGTGAGAAAAGACTTGATCGCGATCGCCAAAAAGCACGGGATCGATGTGGTCGGCACCCAAGACTCGCACTACCTCCACTCGGGGGACCAGCGGGCGCACGAAACACTGCTCGCCATCCAGACCAACGCCGATCTCAACAACGACGATCGCTTCTCAATGGCGTCTGATGACTACTCATTCATCGACACAAAAACTGCGTTCAAAAATTTCAAAGAGATCCCCGAGGCGGTGACCAACACCATGAAGGTCGCCGAAATGTGCAACGTGGAGATCCCGCTCGGCAATTGGGTGTTCCCTGATATTCAGATCGCGCCCGGGACAACCTTTGATGATGAGCTAGAGCGGCTTGTGTACGAAGGGACTGTCACGCGCGGACTCGAAAAAACTGACCCAAAACTCGTGGAGCGCATCGAGTACGAGCTCGGCATTATTAAAAAGAAAGGATACGCGCCGTACTTCTTGACTGTTGCCGACCTTCTGCGCTTCGCGCGCGAAAACGGGATCCTCACAAACATTCGCGGATCGGTCGCAGGATCCATGGTGACGTACCTTCTGGGTATTACGAACGTAGACCCTTTTGTATACCGACTCCCCTTTGAACGATTCCTCAATCCTGAGCGTCCCTCTGCGCCGGATATTGATATGGACTTTGCCGACAACCGTCGCGACGAAGTGCTTGCCTATGCCAAGCGAAAATATGGCGAGGACAAGGTGGCACAGATCGGCACCTTCGGTACCATGATGGCCAAGGGGGCTGTGCGCGACGTGGCGCGTGCCTTGGGCCACCCGTACGCTGTGGGCGACCGCATTTCAAAATTGATCCCCATGGGCTCTCAGGGATTCCCCATGACCATCGAGCACGCGCTCAAACTCGTACCAGAGCTTAAAGAGCTGTACAAGAAGGAACCCGAGGCTAAAGAGATCCTTGACCTCGCAGAGCGTCTGGAAGGATGCGTACGGCACGTCTCAGTCCACGCAGCCGGCGTGGTGATCGGCCCGCGACCACTCACTGACTTCACCCCACTTCAACTCGACCCGAAAGGCGGTAAGATCATCACCCAGTACGACATGTACGTCATTGAGGACGTCGGGCTCCTCAAGTTCGACTTTCTTGGGATCCGCAACCTCTCCATTCTCTCCGATGCGGTTCATTTGGTAAAAAAGTTCAGGGATATCGATGTCGACATTGAGACCATTCCCGTCGACGATCCACAAACATTTGCGATGCTCGCCAAAGGCGAAACCATGGGACTCTTTCAATTGAACGGCGCCGGCATGACGCGGTACTTGAAAGAACTCCGCCCGACGACCATCCACGACATCAACGCCATGGTGGCGCTCTATCGCCCTGGGCCGATGGAATCGATCCCGGAATACATCAAGCGCAAGTACGACCCCTCGCAGATCACGTATATCGATCCGCGGCTCAAAGAGATCCTTTCAGAATCCTACGGCGTGATCACGTACCAAGACGACGTGCTCTTGATCTCGATCCATCTTGCCGGTTACTCGTGGCTTGAAGCCGACAAACTCCGCAAAGCGATGGGTAAAAAAATTCCCGAGGTCATGGAAGCCGAGAAAGAAAAACTCCTCAAAGGATTCGTCGAGTACGGCAAGATATCTCCCAAGCGCGCCGAGGAGCTTTGGAAGCTGATCGAGCCGTTCGCCGCATACGGATTCAACAAGGCGCACGCCGCATCCTACGGCCGCGTGGCGTATCAAACGTCATATATGAAGGCGAACTTCCCTGCCGAGTACATGACCGCGGTGCTCACCGCAGAATCCGGCGATACTGAAAAGATCGCCGAGGTCATCACCGAGTGTAATCGCATGGGCATTCCCGTACTTCCTCCTGATGTGAACGAAAGCTTCGGCGGCTTCACCGTCATCAAGGACGGCAAAGCACCCGGAGAAGATGAGATCCGTTTCGGCCTGTACACCATCAAAAATCTTGGCTCAGACATTTCCGATGCGATCATTGCCGAGCGTACCGAGAACGGACACTTTAAATCCTTCTCTGATTTTTTGAGCCGCATCAAACACAAGAACCTCAACAAAAAATCTCTTGAAGCGCTCATCAAGACCGGAGCCATGGACAAGCTCGGCGAACGCGGTGCAATGCTTGCCAACATGGAAGAAGCGCTCGAATTCAGCCGTGGCGGCGCAAAAGGCAATGCTGACCAGCATTCGCTCTTTGGTGGAACATCAGTAGAAACTGCGGTCACCGAATTCCGCATGAAGCCTGCAGAACCGGCCGCAAAATTTGATATGCTCACCTGGGAAAAAGAGCTGCTCGGTCTCTATGTGTCCGGCCACCCGCTTGACGCACATAAAGCAAAACTTGAAAACCGCAGTGCCACGCTCCGCGCGATCAAAGCGCTCCCCGACGGAGCCACGGTCGTCGCCGCCGGTATCATCGAAGACGTGCGCGAAGTGATCACCAAAAAAGGCGACCGCATGGCATTCATAAAACTCGCTGACTACGACGACGTGATCGAGGTGGTGGCATTCCCCAAGCTCTACAGCGAAGCAAAAGTTCTCCTTGTTAAAGAAGCATGTGTAAAGATCAAGGGCAAGGTCTCCGAGCGCAACGGCGAAAAAAGCGTTGCCGCGGATGCGGTGAAGGAACTGTAATTAGTTTGCAGTAGGAGAACCCGCACAATTGGATGCAGTTCGAGGCGCGAGCGAGGCTTGCGACCAAGCTGTATGAGCGATACTGCGCGAGAGCAAACGAGCGAGCAACGAAGAAATGCGCCGATCGTGCGGGTTCTCACAAAAAAGAAAACTCGGCGCAATGCCGAGTTCCAAACCCCACCCTGCCACCCATATTCACTTCGTGAACGCCACGCATCCGCTGTTCAGCTTGTCGGCGCACTGTGCATCACCTCCTTTTTGCCAATAGGTTATAAAAATCACTCTCCTCGTGAAAACTTTTCTTCGCGGATATGTATTCGACAAATCGCAGTGACCGCGCCCATCGAGTGGAGTGCTTGCTCAAGGTGCGCCCTTGTTTCTTTGAGCGCTGCAGCAAGCTGGTCTCGTCCGCGCCCAAAGTCGCTGTTCTCTTGCTGGATGAGTTCTTCGCGAAGACCAAATAGTACATCGTAAAGTCGATCGTATCGAAGCCTGCCGAGGAGTGTTCCTAACTCTTGATTAGCAGGAATACCGTGGATATCAATCGGATGAAATTTCTCAATCGTCATACCGCAACCCTCCTAAGAACCGGACTGTGGACATCCTACGCCCCACATCACAGAAAATCAACCGTTCTTGGAAAACGCCTGAAAAATGCTAAAATGAACCGAATATGGAACCAACTGAAAACCTCACCGCCACCCGCCACTCGTTGGCACACCTTTTGGCAGCTGCTGTGCAGCGGCTCTACCCCACCGCCAAGCGCGCTATCGGCCCGGCGATCGAAAATGGTTTTTATTACGACTTTGAATTTGCAGAACCAATTTCTGACAAAGACCTGGGCAAGATCGAAAAAGAGATGCGAAAGACCCTTGCCACATGGAGCTCGTTTACCCGAAGCGAAAAGACCCCTGACGAGGCCCGGGAGTACTTTAAAGAGAATCCTTACAAGCTTGAACTTATCGATGAGATCGTTGGAAAGGGCGAGAGCATAACCTTCTACGAATCATCCCCCTATTTCACCGATCTTTGCCGCGGAGGACACGCAGACGATATGTCGACAATTGATCCCGACTCATTCACGCTCTCACGCATCGCCGGAGCATACTGGCGTGGTGACGAGAAGAACGCCATGCTCACCCGCATCTATGGTCTTGCATTTGAAAACAAAGAGGCGCTCGACGCATATTTGAAACAGCAGGAAGAAGCCAAGAAACGCGACCACCGCAAGTTGGGCAAAGAACTTGAACTTTTCACGATTATTGACGAGATTGGCCCCGGTCTTCCCCTCTTTTACCCCAACGGCACGATCCTCCGCCGCCTTGTCGAGCGCTATATCGAGGACGAACAGGAGAAGCGCGGCTACGTACCGATCTGGATCCCCCACATCACCAAGGGCGAGCTCTACAAGATCTCGGGACACTTGGATAAATACGACGCGATGTACACGCCCATGCGCGTGGATGAAGACGACTACTACTTGAAGCCCATGAACTGTCCGCATTTCATGATGCTCTATCGTTCGCTTCCCCATTCATATCGCGAACTTCCCCTCCGCTACACCTCAACCACCACGAACTACCGCTACGAAAAATCCGGTGAGCTCTCCGGTCTCACGCGCGTACGCGCACTCACCCAGGATGACTGCCATGTCTTTGTGACCCCTGACCAGATCGAGGACGAGATCAAGCGCATGCTCGACATGATTGGTGCGGTCTATCAGCGTTTCGGGCTCACTGATTTCTGGGTGCGCATCTCGCTCCGTGATTCTAAGAACAAAGAAGGATACTTGGGCGATGACACCGTCTGGCAGCGCGCCGAGGACGCGCTCAGGAGCGTGGTGAAGGCAACAGGGTGGAAGTACGACGAAGCCGACGGTGAAGCCGCATTCTACGGCCCCAAGCTCGACTTTATGTTCAAAGACGCAATTGGCCGTCAGTGGCAACTCTCTACCATCCAACTCGACTGGAACCTCCCCGGGCGCTTTGAGCTCGAATACTCCGACAAGGATGGTGGTAAATCACGCCCTGTGGTCATCCACCGCGCGATCCTGGGCTCTACCGAGCGCTTCTTAGGTGTCATGATCGAACACTTTAGCGGCGCATTCCCCCTCTGGCTCTCGCCGGTGCAGGCGACGATTCTCCCCGTGAGTGAAAAGACGCTTGATTATGCAAAAGAGGTTCAAGCGGCCCTCCGCGCGGAAGGTTTCCGCGTTGACGTTGATGACCGCAACGAATCACTCGGCAAGAAGATCCGCGAGAATAAAATAAAAAAGACTCCGTACCTCCTCGTGGTGGGAGAAAAGGAAGTGGATACAAAGACCGTCTCGGCCGAAAGCCGTGATCATGGTCAGATCGGCGCGCTTTCTCTCGAAGACCTTGTTGCTCGCTTTCAAAAAGAAACATCAACAGAGGGCATCTAGGCATCACTGCAACGTAGCGCCCACGCGGAAAAGAAATGCACACCATCCTCGTTGCGTAGTCGCTCGATTCATTAGATACTTATAGTAGACACATGTACGGAGGGCTGCACCATGACTCCCAACGGGCACTGTTGGTATTGCTTCGGTTCACTACCCATTCCTAAAAAAACAAAAGCTAACGAGACGGCCCCTCAGCCACGTTTCCGCCATAAGCTCTTCTGTTGCCCTTGGTGTGACCACAATTGGTCTGACCGCCTTGGCCAGACTGCCGCAGACATCATCTGCGCTCGCAGTCATGCATAAACCCCCACGCACGCGTGGGGGTTTTCTCATCTCGAATAAAGGTTCCTCGCAGCAAGCTTCGAAGTATTGAACCTATAGTTCATCTTCGCACCACAGGGGCACTTCCAATTTCTAGCTCCTTTCAGTCGCGAAATTTAGGTCGCTCGGACGCTGTGTACGAGAGTACTCGTCCACGCGATCCTCGCTAGCCGAAATGAAAACTACTTGGTATCTAGATGTCGAGGTTGGCGAGCTTCGCGTTCGACTGAATGAACGACTTACGTGCAGGGACATCCGTACCCATGAGCACATCAAAAACGCGATCGGCTTCTTGCGCATCGTCAACGGTCACCTGTTTCAAAACGCGTTTTGCAGGATCCATAGTTGTCTCCCAAAGCTCTTCGGGATTCATTTCTCCCAAACCTTTGTAGCGCTGAATGGAAACCTTTACTTCACGCTTGGTCTTTGTTTTTGCATCTTCCTCGCTACCCTCTTCTTCTCCTTCCTCGTTTTCAGTTTCAGATTCAAGCTCAAGGAGCATCGCGTCAGAATCTTTACCGAGCAGTTTCATTTTTTCTTCGTCAGAATACACGTAGGTGATCTCCTTACCGCGTTTGATCTTGTAGAGCGGCGGTTGAGCAATGAAAATATGTCCCTCGAAAAGCAGTGGTTTCATGTACCGATAGAATAGCGTCAGGAGGAGTGTTCGAATGTGCGCACCGTCGACGTCAGCATCAGTCGCGATGATCACTTTGCCGTATCGCAGTTTGCTGAGATCCATCGTCTCACCAATGCCGGCACCCAGCGCGATCACTAACGCGCGGATCTCAGAGAATCCGAGGATCTTGTCCAGGCGGGCACGCTCAACGTTCAAAATTTTTCCCTTGAGCGGCAAGATCGCTTGTGTGCGTCGATCACGACCTTGTTTTGAAGATCCACCTGCCGAGTCTCCCTCTACAATAAAAATTTCTGCTTCTTCCATTTTGTTGGTCTGACAGTCGGCAAGTTTTCCCGGAAGCGTAAATCCTTCAAGTGCCCCCTTGCGCAAGACGCTATCCTTTGCGGCTTTTGCAGCCTTACGTGCACGAAGCGCCAAGACAACCTTTGCAATGATCGAGCGAGCATCGTCAGGACGTTCTTCGAGGAAATCAGAGAATGCCTCGCCGAACACCTTTTCCACCGCACCGCGTGCCTCAACACTACCAAGTTTTGCTTTTGTTTGTCCTTCAAACTGAATCTCCGGAAGTTTTACGGAGACCACTGCGGTCATACCTTCACGCACATCGTCCGCGGTCAGGTTCTCGTCGTTCTCTTTCAAGAGATTATTTTTGCGGGCATAATCGTTGAGCTTCTTGGTGAGTGCGGTGCGGAAACCCGTGATGTGCATACCGCCTTCAGGGTTGTAGGTATTGTTGGCGAACGCAAGTTCACGCGCAGAAATGTCATCCACATACTGGAGCGCAACCTCTACGGCCACATCATCAATTTCGCGATCAATATAAAAAATATTCTTGTGTACCGGCTTCTGGTGCTCGTTGTAAAATGCCACCAGTGAGCGCAAACCGCCCTCAAAGTAGAAGTTCATCGATGGGTAGTCGACTGGTGAATCAGAGAGGTAGACGACCCCGGCGTCCATTCCTATTTCGCCCTCACTCGCGTCAATGACCGTAATGCGCAAACCCTTTACCAAATACGCCTGCTGGCGGAGGTGGTTGACGACCTGAGTCCAGCTAAAGCGGATCTCTTTAAAGATCTCCGGGTCCGGCTCAAAGGTGATGATCGTACCGCGGAACTTTGTATTTCCGATCTTTTTTACACTTGCCTTTTTCTTTCCCTGTGAGTACTCCTGCACATGGATTCCGCCATCGCGGTGCACTTCTGCCCGCGTGTACATTGAGAGAGCATTCACCACTGATGCACCCACGCCGTGAAGACCTCCGGACACTTTGTATCCTTTACCTTCGAATTTACCTCCGGCATGGAGTGTCGTCATGATCGTCTCAAGTGCGGAGACTTTGGTCTTTGAGTGGACGTCGACCGGAATACCGCGGCCGTTATCTACCACGCGCACGCGGTTGTTTGGCAAGAGTGCCACTTCAATGCGATTAGCATGCCCGCCCATGGCCTCGTCGCGCGAGTTATCAAAAATCTCCCAGATAAGGTGATGGAGGCCTTCAACACCGGTCGAACCGATATACATTCCCGGACGCTTACGTACCGGCTCAAGCCCTTCAAGGACGACAATATCCTCTGCTCCATATC
>MHUZ01000003.1:5849-6458 GCA_001823605.1 Candidatus Yonathbacteria bacterium RIFOXYD1_FULL_52_36 | reverse complement strand
GGCACGTGTGCGGAAACGATACGTGGTGTTTGCGGTGAGTCCTGTGTTTGAGTAGGTGGCTCCGGTTGGTGTTGCTACTTGGGTGAAGGTGGTACAGGTTGCTCCGGTGCAGCGTTCGAGGCGGTAGGTGGTTACACCAATGTTGTCTGTTGACGCATTCCACGTGAGGTTGATCTGGGTGGTGGAGACTGCTTGTGCGGTGAGGGAGGTTGGGGTGGTGGGTGCGGTGGTGTCGGGGGTGGGGGTGTTTACCTTGTCGAGATAGATTTCGTAACTCCAGCCATCGAGTGTGGAGTTGTCGTAGTCGATCTGCCACCACCAGATCGTGGTGCCGGCAGCGTTGACTGATGCGAGGGGTCCGCCGATGATGGTGCCTTGGGTATTGAGGGCTTGGGTGCCGAGGAGTGTGCCGGCGGCGGTATTAGTGGGTGCGGTGCGGACGTTGAGATTTACACTTGCTTTGATGCGATCGTTGAGTGAGAACTTGGTTGAGGGGGTGATGACAGGTCCGCTCTGTGTGGTGGCAGAGACTGCCGTACTTTGGGCGGAGGTATTCCCCGCCGCATCATATGCTTGGACACGGTACGTGTACGTGGTGTTTGCGGTGAG
>MHUZ01000003.1:2341-5829 GCA_001823605.1 Candidatus Yonathbacteria bacterium RIFOXYD1_FULL_52_36 | reverse complement strand
GTGATCTGAGTACCATTGCGGTAGATGCGGTAGCCGGTCACTCCGACTGCATCGGTCGATGCAGTCCAGGAGAGGTTGATCTGGGTGGTGGAGGTTGGGGTTGCGGTGAGGGAGGTTGGGGTGGTGGGTGCGGTGGTGTCTGCTGTTCCTCCTCCGCCTTGTGAAGGGTCGACGAGTGCGTAGGCGTTGGGGCCTTGGGCATACCTCATGTCATCGAGATAGATCGAAGAATCAGGCCGATTGAGGTCGCCCCAGTACAAACCGATTTTCCATCGTGCAGAATTGTTTCCGTTGGGATCCTGTCCAATTGCATTTGAATCAGAGGCTGTGCGGCCGTTCATGGTCACTTTCTTCGCACCGTCGATCCACATTTCGATCACCCCCGTATCGTTGGTCTTTCTCAAGACGTGATAGACGACGTTCACCCACCGACCGGTGGGCATCGGTATGATTTTTTCCTCAGCAATAAAATCCTCGTCTATTCCTTTAACCGTATCTGCGCTTCTATACGCTCTGTTAACCTCATACACAGGACCAGCTTGCCCACCACCTATGAAAATATCATTCTCATTTTGGAAAGCGAAATGGTGCGCCGTACTTTTGTTGTCGACCAACCATTTACTGGGAAAATCGCTTGGGATCCAGATCTTGTACCCGATCCAGTGATCCTCATTGATCTCATATGCGTATTTATCTCCGAGTTCTGTCGGGTGAAACATTGCTCGATGTTTTGGGTTTAACGTCGTGTTCGTTAAACAGTTTCCATCTCCACCTTGAAGGATACGCAGCGCCTTATTGCTGCCACCTGTTGGATCCGCAAGCGACCACTTGCGCCCGCTAGTACAGAGTTGATCAATCCGTTTGATATTCGTGTTTCCGCCATAACTTGTGAGTACTTCTTCGCTTGGTTGAATGGTCTGAAACCCATCATTAAAATCAAGTTGCCAACCAAGCGTCGCCCCTCCCCCTGTCCCCACCGCAACCGTCACGCTCCTGTTCGTCGTCCCCCCTGCTCCGGTGCAGGAAAGTGTGTAGGTTGAGGTGATCGTGGGTGAAAGCGTTTGCGTTCCTGAGAGAGCTTTGGCACCAGTCCATGCACCACTGGCGGTGCAGGAGGTGGCGTTAGTTGATGACCAAGTGAGCGTAGTCGATTGTCCAGTGGTGATGGAGGTTGGGTTTGCGGAGAACGTGACGGTGGGGACTGGATTTTGAACGATGACTTTTTCCAGATACTGCTCTGCACTCCAGCCGTCAGGTGCGGTGGCATAGTCGATGTTCCACCACCAGAGGGTGGCTCCGGTAGCGTTGATCGTGGAGAGCGGTCCGCCGATGACGGTACCGGTTGCACCGAGTGCCTGGGTGCCGAGGACTGTGCCGGCAGTGGTGCCGTTGGTGGGTGCGGTGCGAACGTTGATGAGGTCGAGAGTTTTGACGCGGTCGCCTGTGGTGAATTTGATGGAGGGCTGACTTACTGATTGTGTGGTAGCGGAGACGGCCGTTCCCTGCGCAGAGGTATTCCCTGCCGCATCGTAGGCAGCTACCTTGTAGGTGTAGGTGGTTGCTGCAGTGAGTCCTGTGTTTGCGTAGGTGGTGCCCGTCGTGGTGATGAGAAGCGTGTTATTGCGGTAGATCTTGTAGCCCGTGACACCCCTGTTGTCCGTGGAGGCGTTCCAGGAGAGGTTGATCTGGGTGGTGGAGATGGGGGTTGCAGAAAGAGTGGTGGGGGTGGTGGGTGCGGTGGTGTCGGTGGTCCCTCCTCCGCCTTGTGTTGGATCGACGAGAGAGAAGGCGTTGGGGCCTTGGGCCATGCGCCAATTATCAAGGTAAATGGTCCAGTCATGCGGGCGATTCTCCACTCCCCAATATAAACCCATGTTCGTGTTGTCACCCTTTCCTTCCTGGTATGGCTTTACAGATGGAGACGTGTCTGTTTGTCCGGTGACATTCATTCCCTGAACACCGTTAATCCACACCTGCAAATAACCATTGGCATCTGTTCTCATTTCAAAATGTAAAATGACAGAATTCCATGCCCCTTTTTTAAGGTCTAATACTTTAGACTCAGTCACTTTAATTTCAGGATTATTAGTCTGTGTTATATACTGACGATTCCATTTCATCTGAACGGTCGTACCGTCTGAAGATAAAATTTCAGAAGATGGAGTTTCTCCATGAGGTGATCCTCGGTTTGTCTGATAATGAATAATTTGAGCACCATTATCTTTCAGCCATTTCGTCTCAAAATCGGAAGGAATATAGATGCGGTATCCAACCCAATACTCTACATTAGGTGAATAAGCTACATCTCCACTAGCGTTCTCAGGACCAACTAAAGCGCGATGTTTGCCGTCCGCAGCTACCAAGCATTCTGATCCGCCTTGCTGCAAAATTTTAAATGCGTATCCTCCTCCCCCGGCAGGATCTGGCACGCGTGACCATTTCCTGGATTCACACCCAGCTGGTGTCATCGGTGTGGCAAGATATTGAATATCACCGACACCGTTCTCAAAGGTGTTCTGGTAAATAAGCGTCGCCCCTCCCCCTGTACTCACGGTAACCGTCACACTCTTGGCTGCGGTACCGCCTGTTCCGGTGCAGGTGAGGGTGTAGGTGGTCGTGACGGACGGGGTGACGGTTTGTGTGCCACTTGTAGTCTTGGTGCCGGTCCATCCGTTACTTGCGGTGCAGGAGGTCGCATTGGTTGAGCTCCAGGATAGGGTGGTGGAGCTTCCTTGGGTGATGGATGTGGGGTTTGCGGAAAGTGTGATGGTGGGGGCGGAAGTTGATCCCTGTGTGCTTACATTCACAATACTTGAGTATGCAGAGAGGTTCCCTGCGGCATCCATGGCACGCACGCGGAAGCGGTAGGTGGTGTTGGTGGTGAGTCCTGTGTTTGAGTAGGTAGTGGTGGTGGGGGTTGCTACTTGGGTGAAGGTGGTGCAGGTTGCTCCGGTACAGCGTTCGAGGCGGTAGGTGGTGACGCCAATGTTGTCTGTGGACGCAGTCCACGCGAGGTTGATCTGGGAGGTGGAAGTTGGGGTTGCGGAAAGAGAGGTTGGGGTGGTGGGGGCGGTGGTGTCAGAGGTGGGAGTATTTACTTTGTTGAGGTAGATCTCGTAACTCCAGCCATCGAGTGCGGTGTCGTAGTTCACATTCCACCACCAGATGGTTTCTCCTGCTGCGTTTACTGAGGAGAGTGGTCCGCCGATGATGGTGCCCTGTGCGTCGAGTGGTTGGGTGCCTAAGAGTGTGCCGGCCTTGGTACCGATGGGTGCGGTGCGGACGTTGATCACCTCGGTTGCTTTGACGCGGTCGTTAGTGGAGAACTTGGTTGAGGGGGTAATGACAACCACACTCTGCGTCGTCGCACTCACTCCTGCCGTCTGGGCACTACTGTTCCCTGCCGCATCATATGCTTGGACACGGTACGTGTAGGTGGTGTTCGCGGTAAGTCCTGTGTTTGAATACGTGGTTCCGGTTGTGGTGGT
>MHUZ01000003.1:905-2333 GCA_001823605.1 Candidatus Yonathbacteria bacterium RIFOXYD1_FULL_52_36 | reverse complement strand
GTGGTGATCTGAGTACCATTGCGGTAGATGCGGTAGCCGGTCACTCCGACTGCATCGGTCGATGCAGTCCAGGAGAGGTTGATCTGGGTGGTGGAGATGGGTTGTGCAGTGAGGTTTGAGGGAGTTGAGGGTGCGGTGGTGTCGGGGGTGCCTCCTCCACAAACATACGTACTCCCTACTCCAACATTCGACTGCGTAAGCGGTGGGCAAGCGATGTTCGCTCCCTTGCTCGGAAAGGCTGATGATTCCCAGATGCCGTTATTTTTTACTAGCTTCGGATCACTGATCTGCATACCGGTACTTGGCACGTCACCCAACTTCCCAGACCCAGTAACCCATCCGATATTCCCCTGCCACGTTAGATTTTTCGCTGCGACTATATATACCAGCTTGTCGATAGTATTGTGGATTATGTTGTCTTTGAACAGTATGTTAGACGGCGCAATATCGCCAGCTGTATATCCTCGCCCGAGGAGCAAACTGTTTGTGCCGGAAAAAACAATAGTGTTGTTAGATACTGTTATGTTGACGACGGGGTCATGAGTGATCCCATCAGCAGAGCCTATAGTGACCGGGGCGGTGCCTGCATCTCCAGCTCCATCAAAGTAGTTGTTTTTAATAACATGGTCTTCACCGTGCATGGTTATACCTTTTACGCCAAAAAACCAATTGTCTGAAACCGTACTACCATCCCCTTTGCGGAGCGAGACCTTATCGTTCACATTTCGGAGTGTATTGTGCTGAAAAGTATTTCCGCCGGTTTTAAATGAGACGAGTTCTGACTGATTGCCTACATTTTCCCAGAGATTGTGTTCTACGACGGTGTCATAGTTGGTGCCTGCCGGCGAACCAGTGCCCACCTGAATATGTTCCCCTTCACCATTGTTTTCGGGCGCATTATCGATCTTGTCGGTAAAGTAATTGTAGCTGATGGTGTTGTACGCGTTGCTGCCCGAACTCGGCTTCATTATCCGTATGCCTTGACACGGAAAATCAATGAAATTATTGCGGGTGATGAGGTTATGAGTTGAGCCGTTCATCAATATAAAGGCACCACTGCCCTCTGGTGGACACAGCGCACGCGTTACGCCAACCTCAATAAGCTCATTATTCTTAAATGTACTATAACTGGATGTATCAAACTCTATAACATCCTTTGCATTGATATTATTCCACTTGAAACCGTCCACCACGAGATAATTCTTCTTGAGGATAAGGTGCGAACTGTTCCCTGTAAACGTCACTCCGCCACGTGTCGCTGCTCTAAGAGTTATGGGTGCTTGAGCGGTTCCATGTTGCGCGGGATCAAAAACAATATCGCAGTTTGTGTATGTCCCATTCTGCACCACAACCGTATCTCCTGCCCTCGCCGCCGCGAGCGCCGTATTAATTGCGCCGCACGAATTTACAGTAGTATTTGATCCCCCT
>MHUZ01000003.1:0-892 GCA_001823605.1 Candidatus Yonathbacteria bacterium RIFOXYD1_FULL_52_36 | reverse complement strand
CCCTACTTGCGCAAAAGAGAGGAGTGGAAGCGTGGTGGCGAAAATGGCCAGCACGGCGAGCGCACGGCGGGAAAATGTTTTCATAACGAAACGAGAATATCTTAAATTTATTATCTCCTAATTCTACCCTGTGTCGTTCCTCAAGGAAAGCATGCTTGTCCCCAGTTAATCAATCGCGAAAACGATATTCCGCCAACCACATCGAAAAACCCGTTACACGGCGGCTCACCGGAAGAACCTAAACGATTCTGATAATCCTCTCTACCCTTTCTGGCTCACATCGTCACGCTCGGATTCGAGGCGCACCACGCTACCATCTGCGTTGGTGCGGTACACATACTCGCGACCGAACACCTGCGCGATCACCCGGTATCCCGGCGTGATCACCTGTGCACACATCTCGCCTTCGGAAGGAAGCCCTAAACAAGCATCAGGCCACTCGGTCGGCTCGGCGCTTGCAATGACGATCTCTTCCATCGTGGATCCGGCACGAACGGCAAGTGCATTGCGCACTGCGGTGGCCGCCGGAAGCTCCATGATGCCACTCGGGTTCCCGCCCGTAATCTCCTCTTGCGCTGGAGTGATCGTATCGCGCATCACCCACCATGTGGTCACACCCAAAAGTACCACGATCACGCCGACAACCCACAACGCCATATTTTTACTGTTTTGTTCCATACTACATATGTATTATATTTCCTAGCGAGTCCCCAGACGAAAACAAGTTTTCGTCTGGGGCGAGCGACGGAAATTCAAGCGATTCACGTTCCGTGGCATCGCTTACTTTTTTTATAATGGAAAAATCTACTTCGGTTCATCTAAGTCTATCACGCACGCAAAAAACACCTACTTTTTCTGAAGACGGCTAAGGCGGCTGCGTATTACAAAGAAC
>MHUZ01000002.1 GCA_001823605.1 Candidatus Yonathbacteria bacterium RIFOXYD1_FULL_52_36 | reverse complement strand
CTCCTTGAGCGCCATGTAGTGCGGGTCATATGAGTTCATGCCCAAAACAGTAGAGTGTAACGTCTATTGCTGCAATGTTAACAAGTAGTCATAGTGGTGCCCCGCTCTCTACATCAACGCCGCAGTGCCGCCAATCACAAAGAGCGATAGTCCTGCGATGACCGTAACCGGCCTCAGCGGAAAGGCTGTTCGAGTAAGTGCTTCAAAAAGCATGCCTTCAATAACCGCTACCACCCCTAGATAGAGCCCCATCTTTGAGCAATACGCAACTACGCTTGGTGCCTGGTCTGAAAGAGTCAGCGCTGACCCGCTCGCTACTTGAACGAAAAATAGTCCACCGATCTGAAACGCGCGGGCACGGAAAACCTCGCGCTTCCCGCTCCACAGATCAATGAACGTCCATAGAGAAAGCACAAATAGTGCACCGGCGCCCACAAGGTGAATAAAGAGTAGGATATTCATTACAAAAGTTTTTCAGCGTAGACGCCGATCCACGGAAGCGGCCGCTTCTCGGCACTGCGGGCATTCAAGGTTCCTGCCACCATCATGCCGATGTATGCCAACCGAAGCGCCCACACAAGAAGAATCTGCACAGACCCAAGGAACGGCCACGAAAGTGTGTAGCTCCAATATCCTACGATTGAAACTATTCCCTGTGCCGCGAGCCCTATGATCACCAAGGCGATCGCTTGCTTGGTGTGATACTCAACAAACGAGTTGTTTTTCTCGCTCGAAAGTAGTGGAATAATGAATGCAACATAGGCGAGCATTGCCATTTGCTTATGTCGCTCATTGAATGGATGGATCATGCGCAATTATCTCCTAAAATGATCATCTTAGTATACACCAACATTGTATCTGCTTGGAAGCAACACGACTCTGCTTGCCATGCTGTCGCGCATATGCGCACCTACGTGATGCCCCTACTGTGCCAATGTAGCACCAGGTTAGTTTATAGAGCCCCCACAAGCGCTATTTTGGTGCATTTCCCCAATACTCCACCCATGGAGCGTGTTCCCAACGTCGAGGACCACCTTTCCGGTCGCCGCAATGTGGGGAGCAATGATTTTTCCTGCTGGGCCGGCACTGAATAGGACAAGCTGTTTCCCCGATTCACCAGCAGCCTGAATCGCCTCCTCATTGTCTTTCCAGTTACGTTTCTCAAATCCTGAAAATTTTTCCGCTGGAATTTTATATGTGCGTATAAAATTTTTAATGAGCAGATCGTACTCACGATGCATCACATACACGCCATCACTTTCCTCTAACAGCATCCGTACCATCTGCGGTGTCCAATCATTCACAAAAAAATTATCCAGGTACACCTTCCGCTCTCTAAAGTGATCATAGAGCCGGTACTCATTTTGATGAACACCCGATACGGACGGTGCAAAATAGGTACAAGAATTCCCCGCCTCGATAATATTCGCTTTGATAGTTTCGATATCCAAACCTTCGACACCAAGATGCTCATTCCATCCGGGACGAACTGTTTCAAACGCGGTGAATGGTTCTCCATCGAAAGCTTGTAGGAGCTTTCGTTCACCATCGCCCATGCGGACGATCGAAATTCCTTCATTACGGACAAGAGCATCCGCAACAAGAGAAAATGTCGCTTTTGAACTAATGGTCTTTAGGCAGATCTCTTTCTCGCGCTCATCCAACTTCTTAACCTTTAGAAACATGCTCGTGACGATTATGCCAGTAAGTACTCAGCAAAACGCTGATGAATCACATCGGATCCGACCATATCCCGCAAGGCCATGCGGTGGGAATCAGTAATGACGCGCAGATCGTGGTTATCATCGAGCACTTTAAAAAAGTTCCTTGGCGTTTTAAAGTCAACAACCAAGCGATCGAGGCCGATCTTCCTGAAAACTTCGGCTACCCCCATGTTCTTGCTCACAAAGGCCGGCGTTCCCGCCGCGACCGCCTCTTGAGCAACGTTCCCGTACGTTTCAAAGTACGAGGGACACAGCATGTAGCTCATCTGCGCGTAGAAACGCGCAAGATCAGCAGCATTGTCGCGCGGATTCAAGAGGCGAACTGATGCCCCTTGCATTGACTCCCGCGCAAACTGCTTTCTTGTTGGATCGGTTATGATATTTAATCGGAACGGCTGTTCAAGAACGTCGTTATACTTCGCTAAGCGTTCGATAAATTCCGTATTCTTAATTTTAGTCCAGCGCCCGACAAACCCAAGCTGACCCTTACTCATGACCGGATCAGCGTTAAAAAATTCATCCGGCACAGAGTTAGGCAACACGATCGCGCGCCTATTTGAAA
The DNA here is from genome assembly GCA_001823605.1 of Candidatus Yonathbacteria bacterium RIFOXYD1_FULL_52_36. Taxonomy (GTDB): domain Bacteria; phylum Patescibacteriota; class Minisyncoccia; order Phycocordibacterales; family UBA1539_B; genus 2-01-FULL-51-10. The sequence continues at coordinate 23,030 of MHUZ01000002.1, read as the reverse complement.
GTCGGTGGTTAAAAATCTTATTTTCAACGAGAGTTTTTGCTAGTGTTGAAGGGAAAATGTACCGCATTCCCTTACGATCGAATGAGGACTCCATCGCGCGCATCATATTTTTCATATGCTCGTCATTCCAATGCTCAGTTTCCTTTGTAAGTGATCCATGGTAATGAAGCGCCATGGGGACTTTCTCTGCATGTGCAGCATTCATAAGCAACCAAGGCAGATAGTATGTCCCGTTAAGAAGTACCAGATCTGGCTTCTCTTCTCGGATCGAGGTGCGAAACGCCTCAATACCTGCACGAAAGTGCCGCTTTACATCACGGAGGTCAGCGGACTCCTTAAGAACATCCCCAAGAGGTTTTGAGGGGAGGACGAGGTGTGAGATGAGATCCATTCCCTCTTGCCGCGATCGAGTGGATGTTACTTCCGACGGTACAGCATCATCGCTCGTACGCGGTTCAGCTGAAACGCCTACGAGCTCGATTGGCTCGTGGTGAGCATGCTGATTTACCCATTGCGCAAAGGAAGACGTTACGCGTCCAATGCCACCAATTTTTGAATCTTTGATGTTTGTGAGGATTTTCATGTAATCAAAAATTAAAAACCCTTATTTACATAGGGTTTTCTGTACGTTCATTTTATTTTATCACAAAATTAGAATTTTGTGAAGGGTCCCCCTCGTCTATATGCCAGAGTACGTTACAAAAACAACCGCGCGAGGCGCAATTCATCAAAACTGTATACACCGCCCAACGCTTGGTACACCGGGGTAAGTTTTCCTTCCTTACTCTTCAGAAATGCCTGGCGGATCTTTTTGAGATCAGCAGCACTCGGCTTAAATTGCTTGAGGTTAATTTTGGGGTCAAGCTCTTTCAGTTTTTCCAGATGCGCAATAATCGTCCCAGCGGTCATGCCCCGATCTTCAGCGATCTCCATGAGCGAAAGACCTTCAACCACCAGCACGCGCGTTTTCTCGTGGGTCGCTACTCGCTCCACGGGCGACTTCTTTTCAGGTGCGCGTTTTGCGTTCTTGGCGATCTCATCTGCGTCGATCGTTCCTCCGGAGCGCAAAATAAACTCATCGTGCATCTTGCGCATCTCGGCGGCATCAAACCGCGCAATGACCTGTCCCCATTTTTTTGACTCGCGGCGCAAATGCGCATCAAGCGCCGCCACTTCAGGATGCGCCGCAAATGCCATCTCGTTGATACCCCGCAACACAAGACCCGCGAGCGTGCGCAATCGCGAGAGTGCCACGTATCCCTGTCCGGGAACGAACGCTTTCGAGAGGTCGATCTCCGCGGCATCCATGCTCATTCCCTGACTTTTGTGCACCGTGATCGCCCACGCGAGCCGAAGCGGCAACTGCTCCGCTTGCGCAAGGATCTTGTCGTTCTCTTCGATGACCCATGTTGCGGGGAGGACAGGAATCCGGTCGCCACTTACCGTGCGCACGATCGGCGCTTCTCCCGAGAGATCTTCTACTACACCGAGCGTGCCGTTCACATACCCCGCATCAAAATTATTTTTTACGAACATCACGATTGCGCCCTCTTTCAGGCGGAGCGTTTCCGGCGCTAGGATCCCCTTCTTGAGCGCCTCTACCAAATTCCCTTTGCCCTTTGTTTTCATCTCGAATTCCATCGCACTCCCAGAAAGCGTTGCCAAGTTCGCATCGTTCTCACTATCAACATCAACATTATGCGTATAGAGTCGTGTGGGAACAACACCAGACGGCAGGGTGTGATTCTGGTGTCGGTCCAAGATACTCCGTGTGGCCGGCGACACGCCGCCACTCCGCATTTCATTCAAGATCCCCTCAAGCTCGCTGTCGCTTTGTCGGAACTGCTCATCCAGGTAACACACGCGTACATCCATCTCGTTCCACGCACGTGAAGCGTTCACAAACCTGATCGAACCTCCATCACGCGAGATCGGCGGCAATTGGAAAAAGTCTCCCGAAAGCACGATCTGCATCCCGCCGAACGGCTGCTCATTGCGTTTCATGGCGCGACAAACCTGATCAACCGTATCAAACATCTTCGGAGAAAGCATCGAGATCTCGTCAATCACGAGCACCTTCGTTTTGCTGAATCGTTTTGCGAGATGCTCTTTTTGAGTAAGATAGTCGATCTCGTACGGAGTAAGCGTTTCTTTGATCCCTATGCCACTCCATGAGTGGATCGTGATCCCGCCGACATGCGTCGCAGCAATACCCGTTGATGCGGTCACCCCCACGCCCACATTCCGATGTTTGAGATACGCAATGTACGCATTAAGGGCATGCGTCTTTCCGCTTCCCGCCGCACCGGTCAGGTACACGTTGCGTCCCGCCTTAAGAATATCGAGTGCCTGCGCTTGGTTCATAGGGGTATTTTACCACACACGAAAACAGCCCCCGACATGGGGGCTGTTTTTAAAAATCTACTTCTTTTTCTTATTGGTGCCTTTCGGCTTCTTCACTTCTTTCTTCTGCTTGTCTCGTCCCTTTGCCATAGTAATATTTGTGCTCTTTTTTGAATTTGAAATCGACCTTCCTCTAGTATACCGTATTAAAAATCTATTAGCGACGTAGAGCGAGCGACCTAAATTTCGCGACTGAAAGGAGCTAGAAATTGGAAGTGCCCGTGTGGTGCGAAACGAAAACGTACTCGTTTGCGTTTCCGAGCGACATTATTTTCTTTGGCGCGAAGTGCCTTAGAAAATAAGAAGTACCTGTGTGTGCCGAAGAGCTAATGCAGGTCAATACCCCGCCCCCTTTTTTATCTTAGGGCGGGGAGACCTTCAGCGCACTAGGTTTCGTCCAACAGTTGATATGATCGCTTTCGTTCCGGGGTATAGTACCACCACGGACGCGCCGGCGCGCCGTTCACATAATCAACGACTGCCATGAACACGTCGAGCAAGCACGCATCTTGCTTCACGCGGGTCTCTGTGCAAACTCGTTCGTACAGATCCAGCGGATCTTTGCCTTTAAGCATCTCCGGATCCTTAATGCCGATTATTTCTAGGTCCCGCGCTACCCGTTTTCCGACATTGGGAATATCGGTTAATCGTACGACAACACCTTGGATGTATCGCTGGTGTTTCCTCATACGTCCTTGATGAAGGTTCCCTCGTGAAGCTCGGTGAATGCCGTACGCAATTCATCGTCAGTGTTCATCACGATCGGTCCACGCCACGCAACTGTCTCGCCGAGCGGCGTTCCTGAAACAAGAAGGAAGCGCGCCCCATTTCCCCCGGCGCGAACCGAGACCGCATTGCCATCCCGTGCAAACAAGACGATCGCCCCTTTTGCGTATCGGACAACCTCGTCGCTTCCCGCGCCGAGCGCCCCGTCGAGCACGTATAAAAATACTGTGTCCCTATTCGCGACCGGAACCGTGAGTGATCGTTCCGCCTCAAGTGAAATATCTACGTAGAGCGGCTGCGCCGCAATGTCTTCAATCAGCCCCTTTGCTCCATCAATCGTTCCTGCAATAACCTTAGCGTGCGCATATTTCCCCACCGCAACTTCCGGCACCGTACGACCAACCAAATCCTGATAGCGCGGTGTGGTCATCTTGTGCGCTTTCGGCAAATTAACCCAAAGCTGAAACCCACGGAGCGCTCCTGTGCCTTCCGGCATCTCTTCGTGAATAATGCCACTTCCTGCTGTCATCCACTGAATGTCGCCGCCCGTGATCACCCCTTCGTTTCCCAGACTGTCGCGATGACATACCGAACCATCGAGCACATACGTGACCGTCTCGATCCCGCGATGCGGGTGCCAAGGAAACCCAGGCAGATAATCAGCAGGATTCGGCGAGCTAAAATCGTCAAAGAGCAGAAACGGATCGAATCGCGGTACTTCTGCGGGGCCAAAACCGCGATGGAGACGCACACCGGCACCTTCGAATGCCTCCGCTACAGTGAACACTTGATCAATAGTGCGTATGTTCTGTGATGTCATACATTTGATTGGTTAGGTGAGGTCGAGAGGCTTGGGAGGAGCCAGGATTGCTTGCGGGTTCTTCTTCCAAACATCCGACACATCGGCGTATAGCTCCAATTCATTTCCATCAGGATCAAGGACGTAGATACTGTGCGTCACCGTGTGGTCTGCCGTGCCAACAATATGTACGTTCGCCGCCACCAGTTCACGATACACCTCGCGAAGTTCTTCAGTGCTATCGGCAACTTTGAATCCGATATGGTAGAGCCCCGGTTCCATACCCCGTCGACGCGGTGCACCACCCACCTCGATCAAAAGCATCTCGTGGTGTGTTCTCCCCGATGAAAACACTGCGAATCCATTCTGTCGATCGATCTCGGCAAACCCCAGGACATCACGATAAAATCCCGCGACAATTTCTAGGTCGGTCACATAGAGCACCACATGTCCCAATTCGCGTATGATCATAAATGATTTGTGTGAATCTGTTTTGAACGTACATAATATGCTCCGACAACGATCAAGGCGACCATGATGCCGACCACCACAAAGAACATCTGCGCATTCCCTGCGAGGACCGCCTCGCTTGCATATACGACAACCAGCGCCATGGGAAGTTCTGCCAAGAACGTGATCAGCACATAGAGAATCATCGGATACCGGATGATCCCAAATGCATACCCAAGCTCTGCCGGCAGTGCCACGCGCAAAAGAAGCGCCATGAGAAAACTGGTGTGCTCCCGCACCACCGACACCCAGTGGTCAAAGCGTTCCGATGACACCATGTACCGGACCGCCGGATATCCAATATCCCGCCCGATGAAATACGCAAGAATGTCGCCCAGCATCCATCCTCCCAGAAGAAGGATCGCGGTGGGGATCGTGCCCCAGATCACCACCGCGATCGGAATGAGCGGAATGTTCGTGAAAGGGCTAATGAGTGCCGCGGCGGCAGAGAGGAGCACGAATACGACGACCGCCAGAAGCTCATTGCGCAATACGAGCTCGCTAAAAAAATTAACGACCAGATAGAATGCGTCCTGGACAACGCTCGAATACCAGAAGAGGAGTACTCCTGCAATCGCAACTCCTGCCATAAGTACGGTGCGCCAGTTCATCCTCCTAGTATAGCAAATGGGGCTCATTCACCGGGGCGCCCTTTTATTCGATATCCAAATACAGCGGAGCGTGATCCGACACCTCGTCAGGGAGGATGGAGAAACCACGTACCGAAACATCGTTGCTCACAAACGCATAGTCTGCAAATTGTTCGGCTTTATCGTATTTATCATAGAGGCGGGTGCGTGTCGAAGTGATCCCATATTCCTTGATGAGGTTCCGCGCGCCAAACGTTTCAAACTTCAGAATGCTTTTCGTGTCAGGGAGAAGATTAAAATCGCCACACAACACATACGGCGTGGTAAGCCCTTTCAGAAAATTAATGATCGCATCGCTCTGCACCAAACGATCCTCGCTATCGCCTTTCCCTTTGCCATTCCAAAGGCCGTGAAAGTTGACGACCGTGATTTGCTTGCCATCGTGCATGATCGTCGCATGTTGAATATTGCGCGCATGGTTTCCAATATCTCCCTCGGGAACATGTCCTTTGTGTTTATAGACGAAAAGTTCCCCCACGTTCGTGACCGCAAGTCCTCTCCGCACCAAAAGAACTAAGCCATAGTTGTCAGCATGGTGCGGGTGAAAATACACTTCATACTCCGGCATCGCCGCTGTGATATCTTGGAGGCCATACACCATGATCTGTGTGTGGTCCATAGGCCTGCCGCCAGCCATATGTCCATCTAGGTGCTCATATGGTGCCGCCCAAATTTCTTGAAGGCAGAACACGTCCACATCCTTGTGGCGCGCAAAGAACTCAAGAAGTTTATCCTTCCCTGCCCTCCCTCCCCACGTATTAAGTGCCACGATCTTCATACTTTGAATTACGGAATTAGGTTCGTCGCGAGGGTTTCGGAAATGCGCAAAGTTAGCGAAAGACCGCTGATCCGCTGTCATATTTGAGATCAAAGATGAGCTCACCCTTGCTCGTGAAGTGATACGCTCCAACCCCGCCAAGCATGGCATTGAAATCACTTTCCTGTGACCCTTCGCAGTACATAAGTGTCGACATCATTTGACCAAATACAAGCGTAGTGCCTGTTGTGGTGTACTTCCCACCGACGCCGTTGCAATCGGTTGTGGCAGAGAACGAGCCATCATTTTTGAATGTGATCGTAAATGCGTCTTGTCTCTTTGGGGTGATCTTTCTGCCATCATTATAGAGAGCTGATTCCCAAACCCACGTTTTCATGCCAAGCGACATACGGAGAGGATCGGCTTCTCCTTCGAAATCTTTTACCCATTCCCCGATCTCAAAATTTGCTTGATCAAAATGGATCCAGAGACTTTTTCCGATCGACGGCGAAACCGCAAAACTTTCCTCTGCGGCACGCACGGCATAGTTCGCCACTGCCCGCCCCTCATGGATCTCAAGCGTTTGCGGTGCGATACGATCACCAAGGAACAGTGCGTTCGTGCCACGATACGTGCCATTCTCGTTCATTGCCAGTGCAACGTAGTAAAACGTACCGCTCCCGCCGGAATTTTTCACCAAAAATATCGCGGCATCAGTATCGCCGTCTGCATCAAGGTCTCCCACGACCGGTTCACCAAAAACCCTCACTGTGTCTTTGCTTGCAGATCCCGGGGCGGTCTCTTTTTCAACAGTGCCGTTGACGAGCAGGTATTCCTGACCATCGATCTGATACGCCGTGTTACGCGGATTAGAGATCGACACCGGAGCCTGATCTTCGCTTGTGCGTATGTAGTATGCACCGCCCAAAATAATGATCGCCGCCACAACCACGAGAAATGTTTTGTTGTTCATACCGCATAGTTTATCATGCGCATGAATCATGCCCCACACTAGACAAAACTGATATTTTTTGCTATAATAATACTAGATATATTTTGGTTTGGCTTTTGTTCCACTACAACAATCCCAGGAGGTGGGTATGAACGACCATGCTATTTTGGAAACACTCCGCACAGGCGACGTGCTCAACGTCTCCACAACCAATCCTGCAAACGGCGAGGTTGACGTACTCTTCTCCGTTGTGCTTCGTGAAGAGATTGGACCAAATGGAACACGTCTCCTCTACTTGTCACGCCTTGAGCACGAGAGGCCAATGGCGGTTCCAATCCGACAGAATCCATATCATTGGGATTCGGGAGTGGGCACACTGGTTGATCGTGACGGAGACCCTTCTCTTGAACTGGGAGAAGCTCTGCTTGGTATTGAGCGCGGTGCCGGCTTTGATGCGGTCGCACGATATGACCAAGTGCCGCGTAGAGAGCACGTTCGCGTGCGCACATCTCGAGATACACTGGCGCAAGTTCAGAACGACCCTGTTGCCGATATGAACAATCGGATCATTCAAAACGGGGATGTACGAACGCCGACGGAGATCACTTCACTCGTCCTTGACCAGATCGGCATGCCGCATGGCGAACGCGAGCTTGCGTTGCTGTCTGCAGCGATCGTTCAGATGGTGAAAATGTTCGGCAATCCAAAGATCGAGCTTGTGATGCCCATCGTTTCAGTACCGGTACACACAGAACAGCCGCCGGCACCACCGTCGAATGTACCTCCAACAACCACTGTTCATTAGTCCGCGGTCACAAAACCGCACGACCGTCGCATCCCCCATGCGGCGGTTTTTCTTTACAACAAAAGCGCCCCTATAGGCGCTTTTGTATACGATCTTTCAGGTCGGCGTGGTTCTAGTTGCCAAACCACTCAACCTGCCACTGCTTCATCATCTCGATCTCATTGGTCTGAGCCGAAATAATATCGTTCGCCATTTTTACCAACTCTGGGCGTTTTGTGCCGGCGAGCAATTCCCGTGCCATTTCGACTGCCCCTTCGTGGTGAACGATCATCTCGTCGAGGAACGCTTCCTCGAGCGCCGCGCCACTCTTTCCTTCCAGTCCCGACATCATGTCATCCATCGCACCTCCCATGGCGTGATCATTCACCGCAACTCCCTGCCCGCATTTATTATTCTGAGCAAAATATCCTCCGCGGTTCGCTCCGAGAGAATACCCGATTCCAAGACCGATAATGAGCACGAGTAATCCGATAACGACTATATTGTTTTTTGTTTCCATAATTGTATTCACTGTAAAACTAACCGTAATAAAGCATCGGGGTCTCTACTGAATACACTATGGCGCGCGGGGAGATATCGTGGTTCCAAAAAGCACCCCAAAGAATTGCCTATTATTGAGTTGACCGAACCATCTGCGCCGTGATGTGCATGCTGGTGGTGCCGCTCGTGATGCACGAATGACGTACGCCACAATGACCGCGAGCGCGAATACTGCGAAAAGAGACGTGCTCGCGGTCATTGCGTTCTGCCAACGCGTCAAATGTTCCAGTACCGTCATCGGACAGAGCGCGTCCTCGCCAGGCATGAAAACGCAGGTAGGTGTTTCAGTATGATGCTCCATCACCATCATGCCGAACACACCGCCCAAGGCAACCACCACAAACACGACGGAAATTATACGGGCAACGATCATGCGCTGCTTCACCAAGAGACTCATCTGCATAGTCTACCACGTCATCTGTATCTGTCGGCAAGGATCTCTCCTACTGCGCCTGCATTTTTGCGCGGGTCACAGGACCGAAATACCCTTTCGCAGGCGTGATCTTGTTTGCAGTTTGGAATTTAATGAGTGCTGCTTTAGTTGCCGCCCCAAACTTGGTCGTCTCATTACCAGGAGAACCGGCGCCGGTCTTTGCGACTTGGTATCCCTTTGCGTTCAAGTATTTTTGAAGCGTGCGCACATCTTCGCCGAGCGCACCCATTTCAAAATTTTTGGTCGGCACTTTCACTGAAGCTACCGGTGCGGCGGGGGTTACGGGACTGGCCGTGTCGGTCTGCGCAAGCACAAGACTGATCGGTTTCGTGGCTACGCGCGGTTCCGAGCCCTTATACTGCGCAAGCACACCCCAGAGATTCGGATCCTGCCCTCCATCGATCTTGAAGATCGAAATACCGCGCACGCCGAGGCGTGCCGCAAGATCCGCTTTTTGCTTGATTGCCTCTGCATCGCTCCACGAAAGCACGCGTGTTGCATTCGGCAAAGGAATCACCGGCTCAGGAGACTTTGATGCGGGGAATGTGAGGATAAGCTCTCCTGAATTGCCGCGCACCGGCGCAATACCAAGCTTTGTTGCAATGTCGGTCGCATATCCCGGGTTAAATGCCCAGAGCTGTGAGTACGCCATTTTTCCGCTTCCCGTTGTTGATGGGAACATGTCATGCTCATACCCATACGTGGCGACGCCGATCATGATCTTCTCTTTTGGGATTTCTTGCATCGCCAAGCGAATCGCCTTCTCTACCCACTCTGTATCGGCAACCGGAATGTAGGGCTCACTCTGCCCTTTTGCCGCATTCAATTTAAGATCAATGCGTCCCTGATCGTACGTCATAAAGCGCACGCGGTCGCAGTAGGTGCTGATTTCTTTAAAATCGTTGGCGTATTCGATATCGGTCGGAATCGATTCCGTTGATGAATATCGCGCATCGAGCGGCGTACGCGCTTCAATGGTGCACATCACCCACTTGTTGTAGCCGATCGCATCGTTGAGCTCTTTGAGAAAAAGTGAGAAGTGGGGCCTCGTGCGCGCATACTTCCCTTCATAATCGATATCAATACCGTCATAGTTGTAGCGAAAGACTTCGCTTGCGATGGACTGAATGTGTTTCTGTCGCTGTACCGGATCTTTGAGCACCTCATCGATCGCGTCAGAATTTGACCACATTACGGTAGGCACAAAGCGCACCCCTTGCGCCTTTGCGGCGCTCTTGAGCGTGACCCACTCCGCATCAGTGATCTTCCCTGCCTGATTGAGTGTTCCGTCGAGTTTGACGGTATACATGAATGGATTGATCTCCGTGAAGCTCCCCAACTGAGGCACAACGCTCTCCACCCCTTTTTCTGAGCGCCAGTAGGGAATCCATCCGGACACCTCAATTGCCGTACTTGTCTGCGCACTCATCGTAGCAGGCACCGCAAAAAGTGCGATCAAAAATACTGCAACGGTTTTCCGAAAAATGTGATAGTTCATAGTGTGTGAGGACGTTGTTAGTGCTGTTACCTTACGCATTGTACACGTGTTTAAGAAGATGCAAAATCATTGAAACTTCCCTCCGTTCATACTACACTACGGAGATGAAGACCTATACGGGCGCGTGCCACTGCGGCGCCATATCATTTGAAGTCGAGACTGATCTGTCGCACGTTATTGCGTGCAATTGTTCCCACTGCGAAAAAAATGGGCTGGTGCTCAACTTCGTCGACAAAGAAAAATTCAAGCTTCTTTCTGGTAAAGATGCGCTGACCGAATATTTTTTTGGCGACAAGACCATTCGCTACCTTTTCTGTCACACCTGCGGGACGCATCCGTTTGCCGAAGGTGTCACCTTCCCTCAAACCGCAATCAATGTACGCTGTCTTGACGGCATTGATCTTGCCATGCTCACCATCACCCCTTACAACGGCAAAGATCTCTAAACGTTCAACAGATAGGGGCCCAAAACAAGGATGCCGACAATGAGCGCAGTGGTTGCGGCAATGAGCACCGCACCGGCGGCAACATCTTTAATATCGCGCGCAAACGGATGATACTGTGGCGAGGTCAGATCAATATCGATCTCGATTGCCGTATTGAACGCCTCCGCCGCAAGCACAAACCCTCCGGCAAAAACCAAAAATACCCATTCGGTCTGAGATATTTCGAAGTACGCACCGAGCATGATCGCCATAACAAGAAGTGCGATCTGGATCCATGCATTGGGCGTTGATCGTAAAAAGATCCGCACACCCCGCCCCGCATCCTCAAAGCTCTTAGCGCGCTTCACCAAAGAAAACTGTTTTCGAGTTAAGACATTTTCCTGCTTCATATCATTATAGTATACCAACCCCATTTCAAAAGAAACCCCGGCAGGACATCCTGCCGGGGTTCATGCACGCATATCATCGGGCGCCGATAATAAACGGTCGTGCGAATTTCATCACCAGGTCAATCGGAACGAAAAACCCATTACGAATACACGCAAAGCCTGCTGGACCAGTATCAGCACCTAGACAAGAAGCTGTAAGTCCGACCACTTTACCTGAGGCGTCAAAGAGTGCTCCGCCGGATGCACCAACGTTAATGACCGTACTTGCTTGAATGAGCGGCACGAGCGGTGGCTTTTTTTGAAAAACACCTGTTTCTAGGACTTCTCCCGGAACGACTGCGTTGTTTGAGAGATGTGGCGATCCGATAGCAAACACCGGGTCTCCTTTTTTGAGATCGTCAGAATTCCCTATCGCTACCGGCATCAGATTGTCCGGCGGCGCAAGGATCTTGAGTATCGCCGTATCAGGGACAAAACCAGCGTGTTCACTTTCGGACAAGAGCTCTGCTTCATACGTCCGGCAATCAAAAAGCGTCACCCGGTAACGCATTCCCGGCTTCCGCAAAACATGCCGGAACCCATTGAGTAAATGTGCAGAAGTTGCCACATGTCCACGTGCATTAACAACGAAACCGCTTGCGTATGTTTCTACGACGGGGTGTTCTTTTAGTGTATATGCGACTTGTACCGTCACCACGGACTCTGCCGCCTGTCTGATCACCGGGTCAAGACCATCCGGCAAGGAATTGCACGTGACAGCCGCCATCGTACCTTGACCGAACACCAGAGCAAGCAAGAATAACCCAATCTGTATCGAACACATCGCACACCTCCCCAGAAGTCAGAAGAATTCCTCCCTTACCCTACTCCAAACCAAAACTGGGGTCAATCGATCTGGTCTGGACCCCTCCCCAATTACTGCTGAGGTGCGTGCGGTTTGTCTCCCTTCGTAGCGTCAGGGAATATGCCCGAAAACAGCTGGTCAAACTTGAGCTTCGCAAACCCAAAGAGGTACACGATCTCAAGAATCCCCATCGTGTTGATAACGAGGAGCGCCAAGAACCACCACTGCTCACCGCGCCGTGCCGAGTGCCAAAGCGCAAGTCCTTTCCAAAAAAGTGACCATACCAAGGCGACAAAAAATAGTCCCCCAAAAACTGCCATTGCCGGTCCGAATCCGATTCCGCTATCAAGTCCTTGAAAATAGTGCATAAAAAATTCCTTTGTGAACATGGTTAGTCTTAATAATATCTCTAGTGTATACCCAAGAACGGCGCGTTTCAACGCTATCCCCCGTGGGCTTTTTTGAGCTCCGCAATATCAAGTTTGTGCATCTGAAGCATTGCATGCATTGTCCGCTGTGCCTTCTCCGGATCTGGATCACTCAGGAGCTCGTTTAATACTGAAGGAACGATCTGCCACGAGACACCATACTTGTCTTTAAGCCAGCCACACTGATCTTCTACGCCACCCTCTGAGAGCCCGTCCCAAAACTTGTCGACTTCTTCTTGCGTTGCGCAATTCACCAAAAACGACATTGCGGGTGTGAGCGTGTACGCATGCTCACCGGGGCCATCCATCGCCACAAACTCCTGTCCATCAAGCGCGAACACCGCATGCGCCACCGTACCCTCAGTGCCCGCCTCACCTGCGCCATAACGTGTAAACGTGGGGATACTTGAATTGTCAAAGAGCGAGGTATAGAGATTCATCGCCTCTTCGGCATTGCCGTATTGCTCTCCCACAAACAAGAGACATGGAACGATTCTCTGTGACCGATCGGAAAGAATCAGTTGCCATGAGACCCCGAACTTATCTTCGAGCCATCCATACCGCTCACTGAATGGGTACGCATCGAGCGGCATCAACACCTTCCCTTCTGCGACAAGCTTCTGCCACAGCGTATCGACCTCTTCGCGCGTCTCACAACTCACAAAAAACGATGTCGCCGGTGTAAACGAAAACACCGGCCCACCGTTGAGTCCCCCGATCTCGTAGCCATCGAGCGTAAACGAGACGGTCAGCACGCTGCCCTCGGGCTGACCGGACGCTTTAGCACTCTCTCCGTCGTAGCGCATAACATTCCCCACCTTAGAATTCTCAAACAACGCCACATAGAAATTCGCGGCCTCCTCGGCCTTATTTGCGAACCACAAAAATGGGATGATTTTTTGCATCGTTCAAGTATACCAAATGGTATCCTGTTGCCTGTGTGAAGTTTCAGGCCAAAACGGCTCAGCGAGGCTGAGCCGTTTGTTGAGCCGTTTAATTTGGCTTCAAGGCGCTACTAGCCCTTATGGATTAGTTCTGGAAATCAACCTCAAACGGGTACATGCCCATACTGCACGACCCTTGGAAAATGCCAGATTTTGGGGTGCCGATATCGATATCGGTCGAGCCTGTTTGCGGAAGTATTTTTGAGATATCCAGGCTGGGGATTCGCACCGACGACGAGCAATCGAACGTGCCGCTGGTGTCAAAACGTAAGACCGTCGGGAGGCCGGCCTGAGCCACGCTTCTGCGCGGCAGGTACCCGCCCTTAGCCTTGATCTCGACGATCTGAACGCCGTCAACAACCGTAACGTTGTTGACCACAATATCTGATCCGGTGCCGGTATCATTTCGAACGAGCACGAATGCCCCTCCGATAAGGACTACGGCAATGAGAATTGAAATGACCGTTGTGTTCATATGCATAAGTATACTAAAGATCAAGAATGGGCGGAACGATACCCATAATCGTCAGGCTGCTAAAAAGATTTAAGAGTGCGAACATGATCACCACGAGCCCTGCGGTTTTAAAGAAGATCCCACTTCGGGCACTGTTCGTTATGCTGAGTGAACTGAAACTTATGAGCGCCAGTACCGGCAGGGTGCCAAGCGCGAACGCAAGCATGGTAAGCCCTCCCTGAATGAAACTGCCGGTCGAGAGTGTGTAGAGCTGCATTGATTGCGTGAACCCGCACGGAAGGAAGAACGTCGCCACACCCACCAAAAGGGGCGTGAGTGTATGGTTGAACTTTGATACGCCGTGCGCATACCGCGCCACGAACCTCGGCATCGTGGGCTGCAGTTTCTTCGCCCAGGGGAACACGTCCAGAAGATTGACGCCCAAGACGAGCATGATGATTCCGATCAGCATGCTCAGTGTAACCGTAGCGGTGGTACTCAGCGTGAACACTGCCCCAAGCGCGCCGATCGCTCCACCGAGCACAAAGAATGCCACAATGCGGCCGGCGTGGAACATGAGCTGCGGCCGCACTCGATCCCCCTCTTTGGCGAATGTGGCTGACATGGAAAGCACCAATCCGCCAACGACCGCCATGCACGTTGAAAGTGACGCAATAATGCCGATCACGAATGCCGTGCCATAGGTAACAGTGCCGGCATCCACGAGATTCACGAGTCCGATCTTCTGTAGGATGACAAAGAGTGCGGCGAACGCAAGCGCAATAGGCACGGCGATCTTAAAATCTTTCCACGCGACACTCCGCTCCTGCTGTTCGACCGACACCGTATACCCATGCGGTGCGAGCGGAACAGTGAGCTCCGCGGCGATCTCCTCAGGTGTCTTACCACCAAAGTCTCCGACCACCTCCACTGAGTGATCCTTGAGGCTTGTTTTCACGTACGTCACGTTGGGAAGATCTCCGAGTTCGCTTTCGGTCATGAGTACGCATGCATTGCAGTGCATGCCTTGGACATGGAATCGGTATTTTTGCGTTGAAGTGTTCATAACTAGGGGTGATCGATAATCGATACTTAAGATAATTTCTTTGCTTTAATTCTCAATGAATTGGAGACAACGGAGACGCTCGAGAAGGCCATCGCAAATCCGGCAAACACAGGGTTGAGGAGCCATCCAAAGAAGGGATAGAATACGCCGGCCGCAAGCGGGATGCCCACAATGTTGTAGACAAATGCCCAGAACAAATTCTGCTTGATCCCGCGCATCGTCATTTTGGAGAGCTTGATCGCTTTTACCAACTTTGAAATATCGCCTCCCAGAAGCGTAATGCCCGCGGATTCGATTGCCACGTCCGTGCCGGTGCCCATCGCAATACCGACGTTTGCTTGCGCGAGGGCGGGCGCATCATTCACTCCATCGCCTGCCATAGCCACGATACGTCCTTCGGCCTGCAGTGCTTTAATCTTTTCCAGCTTGTCCTGCGGCAAGACGTGCGCCACCACTTCATCAATGCCCACGAGCCCTGCCACGTGTCGTGCGGCTTTTTCATCATCTCCGGTCAGCATGACCACCTTGATCCCCAGCGCGTGAAGGTCCGCGATCGCTCGTTTGGATTCCGGCTTCACCTCGTCGGCAACCATAACGAATCCCAACACGGCTTCTCTTGTGGCGAGCATGACGGGCGTTTTACCCTGTGCGGTGAACTGCTCCAAAGCTCCTGCGTCAAAAGAGAGCCCAAGCTCTTGTATGAGAGCGGCGTTGCCCACATAGTACTCCGCACCATTGATCGATCCTTTGAGTCCCTTTCCCTGAAGCCCCTCAAACAAAGTAACATCGTGGAAGCGTATATTCTTTTCTCGAGCATAGCCCACCACCGCCGAGGCGATCGGATGTTCTGATCTATTTTCGAGTGATGAGAGCAGTGAGAGGAATTCGTGCTCGGAACGATCTGAGAGATTCTTGATGTCGACAAGCGTGGGCTTGCCGATCGTGATCGTGCCCGTTTTATCGACCACGACCGTATCCACGGTATGAAGTTTCTGGAGCGTTGCCGCGTCTTTGATGAGGATCCCTTCTTTGGCTCCCTTGCCCACACCCACAATGATGGCGGTTGGTGTGGCAAGTCCCAACGCGCAGGGGCACGCGATCACCAAGACTCCCACGAACGACACCAGGCCGAATGAGAGTGCCTGCGCGAACCCCATTGAGGCGGTACCCAGCACAAGCCACGTGCCCAGTGCTAAGAATGCGATCGCGATAACGATGGGTACGAAAACGCTTGAGATCCTGTCGGCAAGCGCTTGAATGGGCGCTCTGCTTCCCTGTGCTTCTTCCACCATGGCAATGATCTGCGCAAGGAGTGTTTCTCGACCGACCTTAGTTGCGGTAAAGGTGAACGAACCGCTCGTATTCATCGTACCGGCGACCACGCTATCGCCCGCCTTTTTTTGAGCAGGCATTGGTTCGCCGGTTACCATTGACTCATCAATGTATGATGACCCTTCCACGATCACGCCATCCACCGGGATCTTTGCACCGGGCTTCACAATCACCAGATCTCCCCGCCGCACATCCTCTACTCTGACCTCAACCTCGCTTCCATCTCGCATCACTAGTGCGGTCTTTGCCTGGAGTCCAAGGAGCTTTTCGATCGCGTCGCCCGTTTTGATCTTTGAGCGTGCTTCCAGATATTTGCCGAGCGCGATGAATGTAATGACCACGATCGTCACGTCGTAGTACGTGTTTTCTACGTTCACGAATGGCCGCAGTGTATCCTCAAGTGCGGTAACGACGAAACTGTATACAAATGCTGCGGATGTGCCAATGCCGATCAGCGTGTCCATGTTGGCCTTGCCATAGCGCAAAAATCGATAGAAGCCCAGGAGGTATGGCTTGCCCACCACAAAGAGCATGTAGGTCGCCATGAGCGGGAGCAAGTGGTGGAAAAATTCTCTGAGAGTGTGGCTCATCGCCGGAACGATCTGATACTGCCCCAAGATCTCCCAGCCCATGACCGCCGCACTAAAGACCGCGAGCGGTATCGCGGAGAGGACTTTCACGCGCATGTCCGCAACCTCCGCGAGCTTTTCTTTTTTTGATTGACCCAAGCCGGTATGCGCAGCATGGTCCTCTGCGGACATGCCCATCTCCTCGGCGGTCTGTTCTCCATCGGCCACATGATCGGGTACGACGAGCGTGTACCCGAGCGGCTCTATTTTTTTTGAAAGCGCGTGGGGATCGGTAACGGCCTGGTCGAACGACACCTTTGCCGTTTCCGTACCATAGTTCACCTCCACGGAACCGACGCCGGGAACCTTCTTGAGTGTTTTCTCAATGATCGCCGAGCACGAGGCGCAGTGCATTCCTTTTACCCTGTATGTTTGTGCGTGCATGTTATTTTCGCTTAAGTTTATACACTTTCAAGATCTCCGCTTTTGCTGTCTCGACCTTCCCCGAGCGTACTTGGTCCAAAATACATCCACTGAGGTGATTTTCGAGTAACAGATCTTCAACGTTCGAGAGCCCTTGCTTTACAGCTGATGTTTGCGTGATGACATCAATGCAGTACGTGTCGTTCTCTACAAGCTTCTGCAGACCGCGCATCTGTCCCTCTAAAAGCTTGAGCCGACGCATGACACGGCCCTTGTTCGTATCGTTCATATACTTTTTCATACAACGTATTGTATACCCCCCTAGGGGTATGTCAAGCAACCAGCAAACAAACGGCTCAGGTGTGCTGAGCCGTTTGTTGAGCCGTTTAAATTGGCTTCAAAGCACCCCTAGCGCTTGTTTAACAAGATCAATTGTTTAAGTTTTCCATCCATCCCCTCGCTTATCTGTAGGTGCCGGGGAAAAACACTATCGTTATTGATATCGTCACTGTGAGCTGGGAGGATATGAATATTACCACTCTCAGGGTCATCCCCTAGAACAACCTTTATTCCCTCATTCTTGAATCTCTCCACCAGCTTATCTATCGGAGTGGCGTATCCGGGGAAATTTGCTTCGACGGCTTTTAATTTTTGATATGAGCCGGCCTCAATCCCAGGAAAAGCAAACCTCTCCCGGCTCTTACTCAGTTCCGTGGCGAGAGCGATCATCTCCCTTCTTTTTTGAGATTTTTCTTCGGTCTTATTATTTTGATTCGGAGGTCCTTCCATCATAGTTTAAGCAGAGTGATGTATGTCTATTCCGCAAACATCTTACTGAACTTCTCGAATTCCTCTGATGAAAGATCCTGGAACACCTCGTTCTCGTGAATCAAAACCTTTTGATAGAACTCATCTTCGAGTTCTCTTGGTCGCAAATGGATATGAAGGTGGTTCACCTTGAGCCGTCCCTGTTTTATGAACGGGCGGTAATGCTGGCTCATGTCGCACCCGGTCGCAAAGTACTTTAAAATTTTTTCCTCGAGCTTGATCGCCTCATCAAAGAGCTCATTGCGCTCTTCCTTCTTCAACTCACTTAATTTCTCTACATGCCGTTTCGGCACCACCAGAAGATGTCCGGGTACAAGCCGTGGATTGCTTAGTACGGTAAACGTGTATTCGGTCTGTCGAATGATACGTTCAGTACCGTCAGTAATTATGTTGCAGAATGGGCAATTCATAGCGCTCATCCCACTACCACCCGTGTGTCAAAAGATAGTCTACAAATGCGGGTACCCACATATCCTGCGTGAAGAGGAGCCCAAGACCAATAAGGATGAGCGCGAGCAAAACGACCTGAATCCCGCGCAGAAGCGGCGAGGGATGATATTCATTTTTGTTCCAGTGACACCAAGAGAGACTCATACTGACCATTTTGCACTTTCTTGTTTAAAAATGCAAAATCACTTGAACAGTTTTTCCGTATGAGATTACCGCTCCGCGATCTCTTTTAATTTCTCGAGCGCCACGGGCCACACCCCCTCAAACATCGCCTTATTCTCGTCATCAAGATCAATATCCACCGAAACTTCCGTGCCACCGTCTTTCTCGGTGAATGTGTAGTTCTCAAATGCAGGTGTCCACTTCTTCACCGCTTCGCTCGTGGTGTCTTCCACTCCGTCCATCACGAGACCAACGTGCTCGATGGAGACGAACTCGTGCGGGCGATTTTCCCTGATATAACTCACCATGCCGCCTTCCTTGCCGTCCTCACCCGGTCCAAGAAATAGGATCTTGGACCCCTCCTCCCAGCTCCCCTTGTAGTACGAGCCTGGATGGAATGCTTCTGTCCACTCACGATATGTCGCGTCTTCAAACATGGAGTTCCACACTTTTTCTACCGGCGCATTTATGAGTATTTCGAAATGTAGTTTTTGCATAACTATGAACATATTATTGGTCCAATAATACACACTTGCCGTACATCACCGTGCCATCCTGTGCGTGCTATGCGCGCGCAAACAAGCGACTCAAGCGAGAACCTATCCAGTACAAAATAACGGTATTGAGCATCATGGAAGCAACGAGGAGAGCCACCGCGACAATGCCTTCCGCTCCACCGAACTCAATGGCGGCAAGCGCAAGCGTCCATGGCATCCCAAGAATGAGCGCAATGAAACTTTCACCAAAGAGCCCCTGCGTTGCAATGAAGTACACCGCGATCACCACGTATCCCCCCGCCAACCCCATTCCTAATTTTGATTTCATATACATTAGTATATACCCGAACATCGCAACGGCAACTTCTTCCCGAGACCGATCCTCTCTTCGGTTGAATGCGCGCACACTGCTCCTCTACCCCGGCATATTATGGAGTGGTATCGGCAGTGACTCCAATACCGTATACCCGACACCACCTTGATTCGGCGACAAAAAGAGCTCTATTGACTCGACCGGCATCGAAAGTTTGAGTGGTCGTTCCACCGGACGACGCGCAAGCATGGCAGTATCTTCTTCTTTTAATCGCGCAAGCGTTATATGAGGGATGAACGGCAAATGGTCATTGTCACTGAAGGCGTATGCAAGCGCTTTTTTGAGTGCAACAATCTCCGGCACCACCGCACATTCGATCCACAAAAGCGTTGGGTGCATCATATTCGGACCGTACGTAAGGCGCTCGAGCGTAAGCGTGAATCGTTTGGCACTCTGCAATACTTCGCGAATACGGCCGATCACATATGCATCGTCGGTCATCATGATTGGCGGAAGGAGCGTCAGGTGCATATCTTCAGGTGGGATGAATCGTGCCGGAAGATCACCGATCTCTGCCTGAAGTTTCGTGCACTGTTCCGCAATTTCATCAGAAAGTTTTATGCCCGCGAACACACGCTTTGATTGTGTAGTATTGTTCATATGTGTATGATGTCGCTCTTGATTATCCTCTCTAGAGCCATCACACCACAACCACGCGAAAGGTTCGATGAATATGAGACACCAAAGAGTTTGCAATACTTCAGATCCGGATCGTCGAGTAGTGTACTAAGTACTTCTCAAAACCGTTACTTTTTACACGGCGCGCAACGGCAACTGAACGGCTTGATATGTTCATCGAAATACTCCGTGCCGTAGTCATACGTGAGTTCTTCACCCGCTTTAAGGGCGCGCTTGGCAAAAACGAAGATGCGGCCACGCTTGACCTCCACCTCACAATTGGGCTTACACGAGTGATTGATATAACGCGCCGTATTGTGGCGACCCTTGCCGTCAACCACACGACGGTCGCTCGTTGCAAAAAGGTACTTGCCGCCGCGGCGATTGCCTTCAGTCTGCGAGATTACATCGCCGACATACTCGATCACGAATCCGCCCCGCTCGATCGGCGCCTCCGTAAAAAGACCTAGTCCCGCGTATGATTTTTTTACCCGAAGTACTCGTTTGATATTTTGGTATTGTTTGGGAAGCATGTGAAGTATTTCTACTTTGAATTCCGAACCTAGGTTCGTAATTCAAAGTTGTATAGTACACCATTTTTCTGTCATACTAAAGGCATGACCCATCCCTTCGGCCTGTCTCCCGAAGAATACGCAACCTTAAAGCGACTCTCCACCCCTGAAGCGATCCAGGATTTTTTGGACGAGCTCCCCATCAACCACGAAAAGCGCGGCGAGACATGTTTCTCTCCGCGCATGGTCCTCCGCGAACAACGCGCGCACTGCCTTGAGGGCGCGCTCCTTGCAGCAGCGGCGCTCTGGCTTGCAGGCGAACGGCCGCTTCTGCTTAATTTCAAAACACTCCCGGTCGACCAAGACCATGCGGTCACACTCTACAAGCGCAACGGCTACTGGGGAGCACTCAGCAAAACCAACCATGCCGTACTCCGCTGCCGCGATCCCATTTATCGCACCATACGCGAGCTTGCGCTCTCGTACTTCCACGAATATTTCATGACCGAGACCGGCAAGAAGACCCTACGTTGGTACTCGCGCCCGTTCTCACTCAAACAATTCGGTAGCGAATGGATCACCGCCGAAGAAGACCTCTGGGATATCGCCTACGCGCTTGTTGATGCCCCGCACCTTTCCATCGTTCCCGAGGGGCACGAAAAGCACATCCGTCCCGCGTCTTCCCTCGAGCGCAAGATGTGCTATCTCGCCGAGTGGAAGGAGAGCAATCCGAGGACGTAGACCGTCTTTCCGCCGTTTAAAATGCCATATCTTAAGCTTTTTCTGAAAAAATATTTTTGAGCTGAGTTTCGGGATTCCAGTCCGCCGGAGGGTGCAACGATGTGCTCCACCATTTCATACCTGCGTCAACCCAACGCTTCCTCAATTCTCCGTGTCTTGTCGTACTATCATCATAACCAAATTCTGTCCCGCAACACGGGCAGATCATAAACGACGCGCACCCCTTTTCATCATAAGCAGGTTCGTCAAGTTTAGTGTAGCCACACACTGGGCACATAGATTGCCTATCATTATAAAGCGTAATTTTCATCTTTTGGTCTTAGCCCGTCCGGCGAGTATTCCTTGCACCGAGGGACTGACTGCTTTATCCGTTCGATGGATACAGCCGATCCAGCAACACGGTCGGCGTATTCCTTCTTTGAGTTCACCGACCACTCTCTCGACATGCTCCTTTCTTGTTTCTGCCTTTTTGACAGAGGTGGTCCAGCATATCCATTCATTGCGGGCTAGGGGCGTAAGACTCTCCCATGCAGAAAGTGCCTTCGGGTCAGAAACGAGGGCTTTTCTTAAGTCATCGGGTAGCGTATGCACCACACCACCAGAAATTCCTTTTGTGGGCGACAACTCCTTTTTGTTGCGATTGGTTTTTTCCATATTTTATAGTGTCCCTATTAAATGTGGCTACGAATGACGAATTCCACTCGCCTCCTTTCCCTATTCTGTCAGATCGTACAACCCATTTGATTTTAAGAAATCCACACCGAGCTCCGAAAATATTTCTCCCCGCTCGGCACACTCAATCGCAACACGACAGGGTGGAGTCATATTTTCTGGTAACTCATCAGGTTTTACCCAAGACAGGTCATCACACTTTTCCGGCTCGGCATTTACCACTTCGCCATCCCAACGTGTTGCTTCAAAAAAGTAATCGACGCGATCACCGGTCTCGTCATGTTTGGGACGAAACGAAACATGTACTAAACGCAGATCCTCTTTTTTGAGATCAATCCCGATCTCCTCCTTCGCTTCGCGTATCATCGCTTCAGTTGGAAGTTCGCCTGCGTCAATATGCCCGGCGGGAACTTGATAGTTACCGTCTTGATAGCCAGTATTGCATCTCCGTGCAACCAAGATCTTGCCGTCTTTTTTCAAGAACAGATAGACTGCTGTCACCGCCTTGTTTCTTTCAGTTTTTGTCATAATCAAATGAATGAGGTCAAGCACCCTTCCCCTTTTTCATGCCGAAATTATATCACACGACGTTTTTGCAAAAACGAGATCTTTGTTTTCAGAAAAAGAAAAACCGCCCTCCGTCGAGACGAAGTTTGGTTTTTCGTTTCTACGGAGTGGCGGGCGATATCTTAACAAATCCACCAGGGTGAAGACAACGGGGACAGAAACGAAGGTTGACTTCTGAATAACGCTCGCGTTGGCAGTGAGAGCATTTGTATACATCTAGTTTCCTGCCGTGGCGACCGATCATTTCTCCAATACGTTCTATGTCCACCTTGTCAAAACCGTCGACTTCTTCTAGAGCCAACACTCCAATATCAGCATTGTTTGACTCAACGATCATCACCGCCGTTTGTTCTGAACCAAAAAGATGTACCGCATAGGAAAGTTGTTCCTCTGCATCTCCGAATGCAAATGAGGGGCCCATTCGCTGTCTCTCTTCATCTGAAAATTTAAGCGAAAGTGCTACTTCCATTGGATGTACACGCATGAGCAATTACCTCACTGTAATGGTTTTTAACTGTTCACAGTATACATATATGTTAGCTATATGTCAATATTTGTAGCATTGCAGCGTCAAGTTTACACACGCACACTCCCGGAGCTTCTCTAAGGGTGTCTTTCCTTCCATCCCCAGCCCACGGTGTT
>MHUZ01000001.1:31948-32326 GCA_001823605.1 Candidatus Yonathbacteria bacterium RIFOXYD1_FULL_52_36 | reverse complement strand
AGCGCCATGTAGTGCGGGTCATATGAGTTCATGCCCAAAACAGTAGAGTGTAACGTCTATTGCTGCAATGTTAACAAACTATTACAACCTGGGTTTGGGGTGAGGGAACTCAGGGTTGACACCCCATTCCAAAGAGCATATAGTACGGAGTAACGCAGGCAAGATTGAGTATTGGATGAACGACTGCAAATGAGTGGGTTCAGGAAATAGGGTTTTGCCTTACTAACTAATAGGAGTAATTCATAAGGCTTGATGAAACGTCAAGGGTAGTTCGGGTTTTACCCGGAACTTTTTGTGTTTCATTTGCGGACACGCCTGTTTGGCGACCTGCTTGATTCGAAGCAGGGAAGCGACTCACCGTAGCAATCAGTACGGCTC
>MHUZ01000001.1:0-31926 GCA_001823605.1 Candidatus Yonathbacteria bacterium RIFOXYD1_FULL_52_36 | reverse complement strand
CATCGCATCTCATCCAAACATGCCCGTCCTTGCCGTTCATGGGGTTGATTGTCAGTTCGTTTTTATCAACAGCTAAGGGTAATCATCGTCATATGCGAGAAAAAAAGTATTTTTCGCGGTATAAAAAACCGCTCATCGCGCTCCCGAATTTCGTGGAGCCGCAGCTGACCTCGTATCAGTGGATCCTTGAGAAGGGACTCAAGGATGTATTTAAGGAGTTCTCTCCGATCAAAGATTACTCGGGAAAGAAATTCGAGCTCGAATTTTTGAGTTTCGAGATCGGCAATCCGAAGTACGATGAATTTTATGCAAAGGAAAACAAGCTCTCATACGAGGCGCCCCTCAAGGCGCGCGTAAAGCTCGTCAATCGTTCACTCGCGAGCGAGAAAGAACAAGAGATCTTCATGGCGGATTTTCCGCTCATGACCCAGCACGGCACGTTCATTGTGAACGGTGTTGAGCGCGTGGTCGTCCCTCAGCTCGCCCGCTCCTCAGGTATCTTCTTTACCGCACAGGAACTCAAAGGCAAGCGCTACTTCGGTGCAAAGATCATCCCGGCGCGTGGCGCGTGGGTTGAGATCGATGCAGAACCGGACGGCATCATTTATGTGCGCATCGACAAGAAGCGCAAGTTCCCCGTAACATCACTGTTGCGTGTTTTCGGATACGCCACCGATGAGGCGATCAAGAAGGCCTTCAAGGGCGATGAGCACGTAGAGGAGATGATCGCACTCGCACTCGAAAAGGACCCTGCAAAAACCCCCCAAGAAGCATACGTTGAGATCTACAAGCGTCTCCGCGACGGCGACATGGCAACCCCCGAGAACGCCAAAGAGTTCGTAGACTCGATCTTCGGCAAGGACAAGTATGACCTCTCAGAGGTTGGTCGCTTCAAATTCAACAAGCGTTTCAACAAGCCGGTGACGAAGGAGGCAATGAGCGCACGCACCGTTACGGGCGACGATCTCGTAGCATTGGTTGCGCACATTGTTGAGCTCTCCAATACGCACGGCGCTATGCCGGACGATATTGACCACTTGGGTTCTCGCCGCGTCCGCCTTATCGGTGAGATGCTCCAGCAGAAGATCCGCGTGGGTATGACCCAGATGAAGCGCAACATTCAGGACCGCATGTCGACGATCGACTCGGAGGCATCACTCCCGATCCAGTTCCTTTCCCCGCGCCCACTCCAGGCTCGCATCAAGGAATTCTTCAACACGAACCAACTCTCGCAGTTCATGACGCAGTACAACGTCTTGGCCGAGATCGAACACCTCCGCACCTTCTCAGCACTTGGCCCTGGCGGCCTTACGCGTGAGCGCGCCGGTATTGAAGTACGCGACGTGCACCCGTCTCACTATGGACGCCTCTGCCCGATCCAAACTCCGGAAGGACCGAACATCGGTCTCATTCTCCGCCTCGCAACCTACGCGCGCTTGAATGACTTCGGCATCATCGAGACTCCCTATATTCCGGTTAAGAATGGCAAGATCGGCAAAGAGGTGGTCTTTATGGACGCGCTCGAAGAAGAGAAGTACATCATTGCGCACGCCGCAACGAAGTATGACGATGAGGGAAACATTCTCGATGAAAATGTCGAGGTGCGCATTGCCGGCAAGCCGGGACTCGTTGCAAAGAATGATGTGCACTACATCGACGTAGCACCGAACCAGGCATTCTCGATCGCAACTTCAACTATTCCGTTCCTCGACCACGACGACGCGAACCGCGCGCTCATGGGTTCAAACATGCAGAAGCAGGCAACGCCGTCGATCGTTCCCGAGGCGCCGATCGTAGCGACGGGCATCGAAGAGAAGGCCGCTCGTGATACGGGACGTTTGGTGATCGCCGACGAAGATGGTGTCATCACAAAAGTTGACGGCCGCGAGATCATTCTCGAAGGCAAGAAGACGCATCACTACCCGATCGTCAACTTCTCGCGTACCAACAGCTTTACCGCATTCCATCAGCGCCCGATCGTTGCCCTCAATCAGAAAGTGAAGAAAGGTGATGTCCTCGCTGACACCTCGTCGACCGACAACGGCCAGATCGCACTCGGGCAGAACATGCTCGTGGCATTCATGCCGTGGAACGGTGCCAACTACGAAGACGCCATCGTGCTCTCGGAGCGCGTGGTAAAAGATAGCCGCTTCACGTCGATCCACATGGACGAGTTCGTGGTGAACGTTCGCGATACCAAACTTGGACCAGAGATCACAACGCACGATATTCCAAACGTCGGTGAAGGTAAACTGAAAGACCTCGATGAGGACGGCATTGTCCGCGTGGGTGCAGAAGTACGCGCTGGCGATATTTTGGTCGGCAAGATCACCCCGAAGGGTGAAGCAGAACTCACGCCGGAAGAACGCCTCCTCCGCTCGATCTTCGGAGAGAAGGCACGCGATGTGAAAGATACGTCGCTCCGCATGGAGCACGGTAAGCGTGGCCGCATTGTCGGTGTGAAGGTCTTCTCACGCGAGAAGGGCGACAACCTCGACTCAGGCATCATCAAGCGCATCCACATCGAAGTGGCACAGCTCAGAAGCGTCAGTGTGGGAGACAAGCTTGCCGGACGTCACGGCAACAAGGGTGTTATCTCAACGGTTCTTCCGGAAGAGGATATGCCGTACACAGAAGATGGTCGCCCGGTAGATGTCATTTTGACACCGCTCGGTGTTCCGTCCCGCATGAACCTAGGACAGATCTTGGAGCTCCACTTGGGACTCGCCGCGCAAACACTTAACTATCAAGCAATCGTACCGCCGTTCATGGGTGCAACTGCAGACGAGATCAAGAAGGAACTCGAGAAAGCAGGATTCTCTCAGGACGGCAAGATGAAACTCTTTGACGGTCGCACCGGTGAGGCATTCGAAAAGAATATTGCGGTCGGTTACATGTACATCTTGAAACTCCACCACATGGTCGAGGACAAGATCCACATGCGTTCCATTGGACCATACTCGCTCATCACCCAGCAGCCGCTCGGCGGCAAGGCGCAGGGTGGAGGTCAGCGCTTTGGAGAAATGGAAGTCTGGGCGCTCGAAGGATACGGCGCATCACACGTGCTCCGCGAAATGCTTACCATTAAATCAGACGATATCATCGGCCGTTCGGCGTCGTTCGATTCGTTGGTCAAGGGTGAGAACATCAAACAATCAACAATTCCTGAGTCATTCAATGTGCTCCTTTCCAACTTGCGTGGATTGGGCCTTGATGTCGGTCTCGATCGGGAAACTGGCGAAGATACCATGAGCGTATAATCTTACCTTCTATGACACAACGAGAACAAAAATTGGACTTCAATACGATCTTCCTCAAACTCGCTTCTCCGGAGCGCGTGAAGGAATGGTCATTCGGTGAGGTAACGAAGCCGGAAACGATCAACTACCGCACCCAGCGCAGCGAGCGCGGCGGTCTCTTTGATGAGCGCATCTTCGGACCTGAAAAGGACTACGAATGTTACTGCGGTAAGTACAAGCGCATCCGCTACAAGAACATTGTCTGTGAAAAATGTGGTGTCGAAGTGACACGCAGCATCGTGCGCCGCGAGCGCATGGGCCACATCGAGCTTGCAAGCCCGGTGGCGCACATCTGGTTCCTCCGCAGCGTTCCGTCACGCATCGGCCTTTTGCTCAATATTCCCATTGCGGATCTTGAGAAGGTCATTTACTTTGCAGGCTACATTGTCACCAAGGTAAATCAGGCTGAAAAAGAGTCGATCATGAAGCGTATCGATTCCGAGTACAAGTCAAAAGTAAAGCCGCTCGAGAACGAAGAGTCCCGCGAGAAAATGCGTGAGCTCCTCGAGAATGCCAAGAACGAGGTGGAGAGCATCCGTGAAGGCGCGGTCATTGACGAAGTTTTGTATCACAAGTACTCGCTGAAATACGGCACGATGTTTGAGGCAGGGATCGGTGCTGAAGCGATCTTCAACATCTTCAAAGGTCTTGATCTCACCGTGCTTATTGCAAACCTTGAAACGGCGCTCGAGAAGGCAGGTGCGGCAGAGCGCGCAAAGCTCAACAAGCGCCTCTCGCTTGCGCGTACGATGAGCCGTGCCAACGTGCGTCCTGAGTGGATGTTCATGACAGTGCTCCCGATCATTCCGCCGGCGATCCGTCCGATGGTCGCTCTTGAAGGTGGTCGTCATGCGACCTCTGACGTGAACGACCTCTACCGCCGCGTCATCAACCGCAACAATCGTTTGAAAAAATTGAAGGAGATCGGTGCTCCGGATGTGATTCTCCGCAACGAGAAACGCATTCTCCAGGAGGCTGTTGACTCACTGATCGACAACTCGATCCGCCGCACGCAGTCGGTCGCGATGAACGCTGCGCAGAAGCGCACGCTCAAGTCGCTCTCTGACAACCTGAAAGGAAAGCAGGGACTCTTCCGCCAGAACCTTTTGGGTAAGCGCGTGGACTACTCAGGCCGTTCAGTGATTGTCATTGGATCATCACTCAACCTCAATCAGTGTGGACTTCCGAAGCACATGGCACTCGAGCTGTTTCGCCCGTTCGTGATCTCAAAGATCCTCGAGCGTGAACTCGCGTACAACATTCGCGGTGCAGGACGTTTGATCGACGAAGGCGCTCCGGAAGTGTGGGCAATTTTGGAAGAGGTGATTGAGGGCAAATACGTGCTCCTAAACCGCGCACCGACGCTTCACCGCTTGGGTATTCAGGCATTCAACCCGATCCTCATTGAAGGAAACGCAATCCAGGTACACCCGCTCGTCTGTAAGGCATTCAACGCCGACTTCGACGGCGACCAAATGGCCGTTCACGTTCCGCTCTCGCGCGAGGCGCAAGAGGAAGCACGCACGCTTATGGCGGCAAACAAGAACCTCTTGGGACCTGGTTCCGGCGATCCGATCGTTGAGCCGCGCCTAGACATCATCTTGGGTTGTTACTGGATGACCACAGTGCTTGATGGCGAGCCGGGTGAAGGCAAGATCTTCGCCACACCGAACAACGCTATTATGGCGTATGATTTCGGTCAGGTTGGATTCCGCGCAAAAATAAAAGTGCTCGGCACCGACAGCCACAAGTACGTGAACTTCAATGGACAGATCTTCGAAACATCGGTAGGTCGCTTGCTCTTCAACAGCGTGTTCCCGGAAGACTATCCGTACGTGAACCACGAGATGACCGTGAAGGATCTCGCTTCGGTCGTTGATGACCTCATCAACCGCTACGGACTTGATGGAACACCAAAAATTCTCGACAAGATCAAGAACTTCGGCTTCAAGTACGCCACCAAGTCGGGTACGTCATGGGGTATTGACGAAGTGAAGGTTCCGAAAGAAAAGCCCGAGATCGTGGCACGCGCACGCGCCGCGGCCGCAAAGGTCTTGGATCAGTACCATGAGGGTTTGCTCTCTGAGGATGAGCGTTTCCGCAAAGTGGTGGAAGTGTGGCAAGGTGCTCGTAATGAGATAGAAAAAGTCATGCCATCAACACTTGATCCTCGCGGATCGGTCTACGACATGATGCGTTCAGGCGCCCGCGGTTCCATCTCACAGATCGTGAACATGGCAGGTATGAAGGGTCTCATCATCAACACCGCCGGACGCGTTATTGACTTCCCGATCATCCCTTCATCAAAAGAAGGATTCTCACCGATCGAGTACTTCGTTTCAACGCACGGTTCTCGTAAGGGTCTCGCGGACACGGCACTCAACACGGCAAAGGCAGGATACCTTACTCGCCGTCTCGTTGACGTTGCTCAGGACGCGATCATCACCGAAGACGACTGTGGTGAAAAAGAAGGCAAGGTGGTGCGCAAGGAAAACCTTATCGGATTCGAGATTCCCATCTCGCGTGGCGTTCGCGGACGTGTGTTGGCGAAAGACATTGTTGATTCAAATGGAACTACGCTCTTCAAGCGCGGCCACTTGGTCACCAAGCTTGATGCACGCGATATCGAAAAGATGGGTGTAACGGAAGCAGTGGTTCGCTCACCGCTCACCTGTAAGTCACTCCGCGGTATCTGCCGCAAGTGTTACGGTGCAGACCTTGGACGCAATCAGTTGGTTGAATTGGGTGAGGCAGTCGGTATTGTTGCCGCACAGGCGATCGGCGAGCCGGGAACCCAGCTCACCATGCGTACGTTCCACGCCGGAGGTATTGCTTCGGTCGGAGGCGACATTACCGCAGGTCTCCCGCGCGTTGAAGAAATTTTCGAGCGCCGCATGCCGAAGACTCCTGCTGTGGTGAACCACGGAGAAGGTCAGGTGCTAAGCGTTGAAACGCACGAGAAGGAGCGCATCATTACGATGCTTCCGGATGTGGGTGCCAAGGGCAAGAAGCCTGCGGCAACTGAGTACTCAGTGCCGATCCGCCGCATTCCGGTGGTAAAAGTTGGCGACCGCGTGAAGGCGGGCGAGCTTTTGACCGACGGTTCTGCTGATATTGCCGAAGTCTTCGAGTACGGCGGTAAAGATATGGCTGAGAACTATGTCATCAACGAAGTGAGCAAGATCTACGAACTCCAGGGTGCAACCATCGCCCGCAAGCACATCGAGGTGATCATTCGCCAGATGTTCATGCGTCGCAAGGTGAAGGATGCCGGCGACACACGTCTTCCGGTTGGCCGCATCATCGAATACAGCGCACTCATCGAAGAGAACGAGCGCGTTGACGCTGAAGGAGGAGAGAAGGCAAAGGTTGAGCCGGTGGTGTTGGGTATTTCAGAAGTTGCTTTGACGACCCGCTCATGGCTCTCCGCCGCATCGTTCGAGAACACCACGCGTGTCCTCATTGACGCATCACTCCGCGGCGCGAAGGACAAACTCCGCGGCCTCAAGGAAAACGTTATTATTGGACGTCTTATCCCCGCAGGAACCGGCTACCGAGCACACCTCATTGCTGAAGCAGAAGCTCGCGAAGAAGGAGCACCCGAGAGCGAAGAAGAGAAAGCATAAGGAATAAGGAACGTGTTTAGCGGAAGCGCCGCTTATGAGCGACGTAGAGCGAGCGAAATACGAACGTACTCGTTTGTATTTCCGAGCCGAGAAGCTAACAAAGTAATCTTTACCCGTGTGTGCATATAACCATACTGTCGCTATGTCTCAAGTGACGGAACAGATCAAAGCACGTCTTTCGATCGCCGATGTTATCGGTGGGTATATTAAACTCGACCACGCGGGCGCCAACTTCAAAGCGCGGTGTCCGTTCCATGCCGAAAAAAGCCCGTCGTTCTTCGTGTCGCCTGCGCGCGACTCATACCACTGTTTTGGGTGCAATCGCGGTGGTGATATCTTCACGTTTGTGCAAGAGATCGAGGGCTTGGACTTTCGCGGAGCGCTCAAAGTTTTGGCTGAACGCGCCGGCGTGGAACTTGCGTCCATAAACCCGCGCGAAGCAACTGAGCGTGATCACATCCTTCGCGCACTCGAAGATGCCGCAGAGTACTTCGAAGAAACACTCGGACACTTTCCGCGTGTTTTGGAGTATCTTACCGGCAGAGGACTTTCTCGCGAGACGATCAAACATTTCCGGGTGGGGTATGCCAAAGATGAATGGCGCGGGCTTTACGATGCGCTCAAGAAAAAAGGGCACACGGATGTCATTCTCGAAAAAGCCGGACTTACGGTCAAGACCGAGAAAGGATACTACGATCGATTCCGCGGACGCGTGATGTTTCCGATCGCGGATGGTTCAGGGCGTGTGATCGCGTTCACGGGGCGCATCTTGCCGGACAGTCCTCAGGCGGACAAGGCAGCGAAGTATGTGAACAGTCCGGAAACGGAGGTGTACCACAAGTCGCACGCGCTCTACGGACTCGACAAGGCGAAGGGAGCGATCCGTCGCGAAGGCGCCGTGGTGCTCGTTGAGGGACAGATGGATCTCATTATGTCGCACCAAGCAGGCGTGGAGCACGCGGTGGCGGTCTCAGGCACGGCACTTACCGTAGAACACTTGCAGTTGGTGCGTCGACTCACCGACAGAATAATCTTTGCGTTCGATGCTGATGGTGCCGGAGTTGCGGCATCGCGCCGCGGCGTGGATATGGCGCTCCGGCTCGGGTTTGATGTACGCGCCGCGCGCATCGCGGGAGGGAAGGATCCGGCAGATGTGGTGCGCGAAGATCCAGAAAGCTGGAAGCATGCCGTCGAACACACAGAGCATATTGTTGATTTTTATCTCAACACGGTATTGACCGGTGAGGGGGATGAGCGCACGCGACGCATGAAGGTGGGGGAGGTCGTGTTGCCGTATGTCGCGCTCTTGCAGAACAGCATCGATCAAGCGCACTTTGTGGCGAAGATCGCACACGCGCTCGGACTCCGCGAAGAACCGATCTGGGAAGAATTAAAAAAGAAGACACGTGAACTTACCCAAGAAGGGACAAATGCGGCGCCCAAGGCGGCCCCTTCCAGAGGAGATGCCGATTCTTCGCGCAAAGAGCGCATTGCGCGGAAGATCGCCGGCGTGATCTTTTGGCAGGAGCACGTCAAGGGGCCGATCGATACGGCAATGCTCCGCGACCGCGCCTTGGGGATCTCTGACGACCGCCTGAAGGGATTCTTTGCCGCGGGGAGCGATGCAATGAAAGACGTTGCGTTCGAGGCGGAAGTGTATTATGAAGGAAGTACCGATCTGGAAAAAGAGATCGAAGAATTGTTGTATAATTTTGAAGAAGAGCACCTCCGTGAACTGCTTACCCGCGAGATGGAAAAATTGCGCGATGCAGAAACAGGAGGGCGGGGAGAGGACACGGCGCGCATTTTAAAGACATGCCAAGAGATCTCCATGGCACTGAATCTATTAAAGAGAGGATCCGGGTAATTTTAACAAACAGATAGTAATCTTTATTCACCAACAAACGCCCCTATGCCTAAAAAGCAATCACCAAAAAAGAAAACGATCGTAAAGAAGACGCCCAAGAAGGTTCGCGCTGTTTCTGCAAAGAAACAACCGGCGTCAAAAAAGCAGGTCAAAAAACCTGTCGCAAAAAAGGCGGCAGTACGTCCGGCACCAAAAAAGACAAAGGTGAAAGCAGTGGTGAAAAAAGCGAAAGCTCCTGCCAAGGCTGCTTCTAAGAAAGCGTCTGTCCCGTCAGTTCGCGGAACTGCTCGCCAAGAAAAGAAGCGCGTCGAGTTGCATGAACGCGCGACGGTTGTCATCAAGAAAGGGAAGGAGCGCGGGTTCATTACCTACGATGAGATCTTGAAGGAGTTTCCGCACATCGAAGAGGACGTGTTGTTTTTGGGTGAATTGTACGAACGGTTTGCAGAGTCGAACGTTGACGTGCTTGAGGGAGGGGACCTCTTGGGTACTGAGCCGGAGAAAGAAATGCCGGAACGGAAGTATTCGTATGGACGAAGCGATTCTCCGTATGATTCGATTCAAATGTACCTAAAGGAGATCGGTAAATATCCCTTGCTCTCCGCGTTGGAAGAACGCACACTCGCTCAGCGTATCGAGAAGGGAGAAGAAGAAGCAAAGACGCTTTTGGCGCGTGCAAACCTCCGCCTCGTGGTTTCGATCGCCAAGAAGTATGTGGGCCGCAGTGCCGACCTGACGCTCCTTGACCTCATTCAGGAAGGGAACCTCGGACTCTTTAAGGCGGTAGACAAGTTCGAGTGGGAGAAGGGCTATAAGTTCTCAACATACGCAACATGGTGGATCCGCCAGGCGATCACCCGCGCACTCGCTGACCAGTCGCGCACGATCCGTATTCCGGTGCACATGGTGGAAACGATCGCCAAGTACAAGCAGGTGGTACGCCGCCTCTCGCAAGACTTGGGTCGTGAGCCGCTCGCGGAAGAGATCGCCACCGAGATGGGTGTTGAAGTAGAAAAAGTCCACATGATCGAGAAGATCGATCAGGATACCGTCTCGCTCGAGAAGCCGATCGGCGACGATGACGAGAACTCGACCCTTGGTGAGTTCATTGCCGACGACAAGATCCTCTCACCGGATCAGGAGTCTGCGCACCGCATTCTCTCGGACCAGATCCAGGAGATCTTGGAAGACCTTTCGCCGAAAGAGCGCGAGATCTTGGAGCTCCGCCACGGACTCAAAGATGGCGTGATGCACACGCTCGAAGAAGTGGGTGCAAAGTTCGGCGTGACGCGCGAGCGTATCCGTCAGATCGAAGCCAAAGCGCTCGAGAAGATTCGGACGCATGATAAGGCGGGGAGGTTGCGGAACTATTAGTACAGGTTTGAGTTTGTAGGTGTTAGGTTTTAGAAAAGGAAAAGCCCGACTGGTTAGGTCGGGCTTTTTTGTACCGGTAGATGCCTATTTCCTGGACCGTACTGCGCGTTCGATCCCGTGGAGAGACATTCCAACCAAGAACGTGGAAGCGAAAATTGCAAGTCCCCACATTTTGAAAGATGCGCCTATGCCTGCCAAGAAGGCGATAAGGAACACATGAACAATATTGGTTTGCACAGGGGCTTCTCCTTAGTCATGAGCTAGATTCAATACTAATTATACACCCAAAATGAACTCTTGTCAATATTGGCAAAACGTGCTATTGTTGCCCGATGTGGAAAGCTCAAAAAAGCGCCAAAAATGAAGGAAATCCGGGTATCCACACCGGCCTTTCTTTAGACCTGGTACGCCATATCTCCAAGATCAAGAACGAGCCGGAATGGATGCTTGAGAAGCGCATTGCGGCGTACGAGCTCTATATGAATGCGCCTATGCCCAAATGGGGTCCGGATCTCTCAGGGCTTGATCTCGAGAACATGGTGTACTTCGTCGACCCGGGTGTTGCTGAGACCGATCGCTGGGACGAACTTCCTCCGGAGATTACGGAGACGTTTGAGAAGCTTGGGATTCCCAAGGCCGAGCGCGAATACTTGGGCGGCGTTGGTGCGCAGTATGACTCGGGCGTGGTGTATCACCGACTTAAACAATCACTTGCCGACAAAGGTGTGGTATTTGAAAACATGGATGTCGCCCTCCAAAAATATCCGGAGCTCGTGCAGAAGTATTTTATGACCGATTGCGTGCCGGCAAAGGACCACAAGTTCACGATGCTTCACGGCGCAGTGTGGAGCGGTGGTACGTTCATCTATGTACCCAAGGGTGTGAAAGTGGATATGCCGCTTCAGGCGTACTTCCGCATGAACCGCGAGGCATCGGGACAGTTCGAGCACACGCTCATCATTGCCGACGAGGGTTCAGAGATCGAATACATCGAAGGATGTTCGGCACCGAAGTACACGTCTTCATCGCTTCACGCAGGGTGCGTGGAACTTTTTGTGCATCAGGATGCAAAGATAAAATACGTGTCGATTGAGAACTGGTCACTCAACACCTACAATCTCAACACCAAGCGTGCAATCGTGCGCGAAAATGGCGCAATAAAATGGGTGAACGGCAATATGGGCTCGGGCGTGACCATGCTGTATCCTTCGTCGGTGCTCATCGGTGAAGGAGCGCGTTCGGATAATCTCGGTCTTGTTATTGCAGGCAAGGGACAGATCCAGGATACAGGTGCCAAGGCAATTCACTTGGCGCCCAACACATCATCTTCCATTTATTCAAAATCAATCTCCAAAGACGGCGGTGTGGCGAACTATCGCGGTCTCATTAAGACATCGCGTAGGGCGATCAACACACGTTCGTCTCTTGTGTGTGACGCACTCCTTTTGGACAGCCAGTCTGCGGCGAACGCATTTCCTGCCGTGGAGAATGCAAATGATCAGGTGGAAATCTCCCACGAGGCGCGCATCGGGCGTATCGGTGAGGACGAGATCTTTTACTTGAAGTCACGCGGTCTCTCGGAGAGCGAGGCGGTGCGCCTTGCCGTCACGGGCTTTGCCAACCCGATCATTAAAGAACTCCCGCTTGAGTACGCACTCGAGCTCAATAAACTCATCAATCTTGAGATGGGGGATAGTGCTGTCTAGTATGAATATTGAGTCTATTAAAAAAGATTTTCCATTTTTTGCTGAGCACCCACGGTTTGCATACCTCGACAGCGCTGCTACGTCACAGACACCGCAGGCGGTGCTCGATGCGATGCAAGAGTACTACACGAGCTTCCGATCGAATATTCACCGCGGGCTCTATCAAATGGGTGAGGAAGCAAGCGAGCGCTACGAAAACGCGCGAGCATCTGTCGCGCGTTTTGTTGGTGCACAACCCGAAGAGATTATTTTTACAAGTGGGGCCACGGCGTCTTCAAATATGCTCGTGCGGATGCTTGAGGAGTCAAAAAGGACCGACCTTTTTCCAGCCCAAAAAGGACCGACCTTTTTTAAGGAGGAGGATGAGATCGTCACGACGGTGATGGAACACCACGCAAGTTTGATCCCGCTTCAGGAGCTTGCCAAACGAAAGGGTAGTGCGCTCAAGCTTATTCCGCTCACCGAGACTCAGATGCTCGATTATGCAGCGGCTGAGTCGCTCATTACGGAGAAGACCACAATTGTTGCGTGTGTGCTTGCAAGCAATGTGACGGGTAGCGTGAATGACGTGCGCCGTTTGGCAGATATTGCGCACGCACGTGGCGCATTGATGATTGTCGACGCAACTGAAGCAGTCGGGCATATTGCTGTAGACGTGAACACTCTTGGTGCAGACTTCCTCTATTTTTCTGGGCACAAAATGCTCGGACCAACGGGTATCGGCGTGCTCTATGCACGCAAGGATCTTTTGGAAAACATGAACCCGAGCATATTTGGCGGGGGAATTGTGGAGAAGGTGAGCGAAGAAAGTTCAACGTGGACGACCTCGCCTAAGCGCTTTGAAGCAGGCACGCCCAATATTGCGGGTGCAATCGGCCTTGGTGCGGCCGTGGAGTATCTTGAAACTATTGGTACCGAAACGATTCATGCACACACGCGCGAGCTTACAGTGTATGCGCTCGAAAAACTTGGGCAGATCCCCGGTATGCATATCTTTGCCGCTGTCGCAGAGACCAATGCGGGTATCGTCTCATTTACGGTCGATGGTATTCACCCACATGACCTTGCGCAGATCGCGGGCAAAGAGCATGTTGCCCTCCGTGCAGGACACCATTGTGCCGCGCTCTACATGCGCGCCCTTGGTGTGCCCGCTACTGCTCGCGCCAGCTTTTACCTGTACAATACGACAAGCGATATAGATGCGCTTGTAGAAGCAATCAAAAAAGCGCAAGCTATTTTTGCGAAATAATATGGACGAAGAACTCTACAAAGAAAATATTTTGGATCACTATCGCAATCCGCACAACAAAGATGCACTTGATGTGTATGATGTGCGTGGGGGTGGAGTGAACCAGACCTGTGGCGACGAACTCGAATTCTTCGTAAAGTTTGACGAGGAGGGGAAGGTCGCCCAAGCAACGTTTCTGGGGAGTGGATGCGCCATAAGTCAGGCAGGGGCATCGATGCTCACCGACAAAGTGAAGGGCATGACCCTCTCAGAGCTCAAGCTCTTGGCTCCGGGAGATATCTATAGTATGTTGGGGATTCACATTAGTCCTGGGCGTGCGAATTGTGCGCTACTCTCATACCGAGCATTAAGCGACGGACTCAAACATCATGAATAATTTGGAAGTAAAAAATCTATCCGTAGAGACTGCAGAAAAACGTGTTGTAGACAACGCGAGTCTTTCTCTTGGCGCAGGCGAGGTGCATATCGTCATGGGACCAAATGGCTCTGGAAAGTCATCGCTTGCGAATGCACTCATGGGGCATCCGCGCTACACCATTGCAGGTGGAACGATTGCGCTCAATGGTGAGGATATTACCCAGGCCTCGACAGAAGCACGCGCCAAGAAAGGACTTTTTCTCTCGATGCAATACTTACCCTCGGTTGCGGGGGTGACACTCCTTTCATTTCTCCATCGCGCCCACAAAGAACTCACAGGGGAGGAAGTTTCAATTTTTGAATACCATAAACAGCTTGAGGTGCGCGCAAAAGAGATCGGCATTGACCCTGCATTCTTACGCCGTGGGTTGAATGATGGCCTCTCGGGTGGAGAAAAGAAGCAAACCGAAATGCTCCAGCTCTTGGCGCTTAAGCCGAAATTTGCGATCCTCGATGAGATTGACTCGGGTGTGGATGTGGACTCGCTCCAAAAGGTGTTCCGCGGTATCGAACTTTTGCGCAAAGAGGGAACCGGGTTTCTCCTCATTACGCACTACCAAAACATTTTGAAAAATGTGGAGCCCGATCGCGTACATGTGATGAAGGAAGGGAAGGTGATGCGCACGGGAGGCAAAGAGCTTGCCGAGGAGATCACCGAACGGGGATTTGAATCGCTTACTGCTTAAACCACTATGATCAAAGAATCAGATGTTATCGAGAAACTAAAGACCGTCAAAGATCCTGAATTGGGAATCGATGTGTGGACGCTGGGGCTGATTTACAAGATCGTGATCGGAGACAATGAGATCGAGATTTTGATGACGCTCACATCGCCGTTCTGCCCGTTCGCCAACGATCTTATCCAAGACGTGGAGAAAAAGGTAGGAGAACTCAAACACGGTGATGTGCTTGTGGACATTTCTTTTGATCCGCCGTGGGAGCCGCCACAGGAACTTCGCGACATGTTAGGCGTGTAAATATACTGGTCCTAAAGAAACCCGCCATTGGCGGGTTTCTTGCTACGCTCTACAAACTACGTACTACGAACTATTTCAGCGCCGTTTCGATCATCTGCTTCACGGTCTCGTAGGGCTGTGCGCCGTTTATAACGTACTGCTTGCCGTCTTTGCCGATGATGATGCTGTGCGGAGTCCCGCGTACACCTGCCGCAAGACCACTCTCATATTCTGCTTGGATCCTGTCAGCAAATTTGTCTTCCGCGCGACATGCTTCAAACTCTGCTACATCGAGGCCAAGGTCTTGGGCGATCGTAGGGAGGAGAGCGAGATCAAGACCGTTGTTCCCTGGAGTGATTTCGAACACGCGATCAAGGTATTCCCAATATTTTACATTGCCACCGACTTCAGCTGCGCATTCGATCGCCTCGATCTCCTCGCGCGCCTTTGAGTGGATCTGGTCAAGCGGAAAACTGCGGTAGACCCACGCAACTTTTCCCTGTGCGCCGTACTCGCTCATGATGCGTTGCATGGTCGGATGGAAATTTTTGCAGAATGGGCACTCAGGGTCAGAGTATTCGACGACCACTACGGGAGCATTGGGGTTTCCGCGTACATGATCCGTCGCCGTGATCTCAAGAGCAACAGCTTTTTCTGCTCCACCCGCATTCGCGGCGACCTTGCCTGCGCTTCCTAGAACGGCACCGCCGTTAGTAATGAATACTGCTCCTGCAACGAGAAGTCCGGCGATGACGATCGCGCCGGGAACTGCTAAAGAATTCTTAGGTGCCTCTGGCCGCTGTTGTTCTCCGTCCATGGGATGTGTACGATAGCTTTTAATAAAGGTTCCTTTACAGTATCACGTCACTATTGCTTGCGCAACGAATATATCCCCACCGCAAGAAACCCTTGCGCAAAATGGGTTTTTGTGGTTAAATGGGTACTCAATGAGTCTACTTCAGATTAAAACCGCCGAGTTTGCGAAGGGGATAATCGGAACCGACCCGATCCTCAAAGCCCCCTTTCCTCAGGTGGCGTTTGTGGGGCGCTCGAACGTGGGAAAGTCCTCACTCATCAATTCATTCACGGGACGTAAAAAGTTGGCACAGTCGAGCAGTCAGCCAGGCAAGACGCGTCAGATCAACTTCTTTCTCATCAACGACGCGTTCTATCTCACCGATCTTCCCGGATATGGTTTCGCCAAGATCAAAGAGAAAGGCCGCGAGAAACTACGTAAGCTCATTTTGTGGTACCTAGGCTCCGGTGAGGCGCGTCCGAAGGCAGTGGTGCATATTGTGGATGCATCTGTCGGCGCAACAGAATTTGACCTAGAGATGATCGCACTGCTCCGTGCAGAGCGATACCCTGTGGTGATCGTTGCCAACAAGGCGGACAAGGTCTCAAGTACGCATCGTCGAGCCATGATCAAAAGCATCAGTGATGCGCTTGGAGGCGGTACACCGATCCCTTATTCAACAAAGACCGGTGAGGGCAGGGACGTGCTTCTCGCAATGATCCACACTATTCTTTCTCGATAAAGATTACTTTGTTAGCTCCTCGGCTCGGACCTACGAACGAGTACGTTCGTAGGTCGCTCGCTCTACGTTGCTAATAGACTTGCGCCGCGTGGTATAATAGTGACATGAAACCTTGGGGATTTTTCACTGTTCTGGTTGTTTTTGGGGCTTTGGCATCCCTCGGCCTATTCTTCTTTGGAGGTCCTGAGCGATCTCCATCAGAAAAACCGGTCATGGTGGTGAGCGCCTATCCGATCTTCTACTTTGCTGAGAATATTGGCGGCGATGAGATACGCGTTGACACCATAACCCCTCTGGGTGTTGAACCGCACGATTATGAGCCGACCGTGGGAGAGCGCGTACGCCTTGAGCGTGCCGATGCGTTTGTGTTTGTTGGTGGCGGGTTTGATCCGTGGGCAGAAAAGTTCGTACGTTCGTATGAGGGTACTGGAATGACTATCCGCTCTCTCTTGCCGTCCGGAGAGAACATACCCGCGATCATCCCAAAAGAAGAAACACTGCGTGCCTCAGATGAGCAAGTAGAAGAAGACTCACACAACGAAGCATACGATCCCCATGTGTGGCTTGATCCGATGCGGAGCGTAATGATTGTAGAAGAACTCGCCCAGACGATGAGTGCGCTTGATCCCGCACACGAGGTGCTCTTCGCGGAGCGCGCCCAAATGCTCACGGGACGGCTGAATACACTTCACAACGCATTCGAGCAAGGGCTTTCCACGTGTTCCACCCGCTCGGTCATTGTGTCCCATAATGCGTTCGGGTACCTTGCAGAACGGTATCACCTCGAGATGATCCCCATTGCGGGACTCTCGCCTGAAGCAGAGGCGACCCCGGGGACGATCGCCGAGGTGGTGCGCTTGGCGCGTGCCGCGAATGTGACGACGGTATTTTTTGAAACCATTGCTGATCCGCGCATTGCCGAGACAATCGCGCGCGAGATCGGCGGTACGACCAAGGTGCTCAACCCTGTTGAGAATTTATTGCCGGAAGAAAAACAAAACAACGTCGATTACTTTACCCTTATGGAACGAAACCTCGCTAATTTGCGGGAAGCACTTTCGTGCTCAGAGATCATATGACGGACAACGAAACCATTATTACGTTCAAAGATGTGAACTTCGCCTATGGCGAGATCCAGATCTTAAAAGGACTTACGTTTTCAATAAAACGCGGTGAGTACTTGGGTGTCATTGGGCCCAACGGCGGCGGAAAGACGACGCTCCTCAAGATCTTGCTCGGGCTCATCGATCCAACGGGCGGTACGATCGAGATCTTCGGTAAGGACATTCATCGGTTTACCGAATGGTACCGGATCGGCTATGTGCCTCAGCGTGCGCAAGAGGTTGAGGCAAGTTTCCCCGCGACCGTTGAAGAGGTTGTGCGGAGCGGGCGCACTGCGCGTAAGGGAATCGGGCATCGATTCGACCACCGCGATCAGTTATTGGTTGAAGATGCCATGGAACTCACACAGGTGAAAAAATATCGCAACACGCGCATCGGCGCTCTCTCTGGTGGGGAACGTCAGCGGGTGTTTATTGCACGCGCGCTTGCGGGTGAGCCGGCAGTACTCATTCTTGATGAACCCACGACCGGTATTGATATTGCTTCAGAGAAAGCGTTCTACGAACTTTTAGGAAAACTTAACCGTGATAAAAAATTGACGATCCTCTTCGTAACACACGATATTGATGTGATCTATCACGAGGCGCAGTCGGTGTTGTGTCTCAATCATGATATGGTGTGCCACGGACTTTCTTCTGATGTGCTCAAAGAAGACGTGATCAAGCGTCTCTACGGCGAACGTGCAACCGCGGTGCCGCATAACCCAGAACACCACCATGCTTGATATCTTTCAATATGACTTTATGGTGCGGGCACTGCTTGCCGGGGTGGCGGTAGCGGTCATTGCGCCGCTCATTGGGACCTTCTTGGTGGTGAAGCGGTACTCGCTCATGGCTGATACGCTTGCGCACGTTTCATTTGCGGGCGTGGCGATTGGGCTTTTGCTCGGGATCAACAACCCGGTCATCGCCGCTATTATTGCTTCCGTCATCGCCGCGGTGGGTATCGAGCGGCTTCGCGGAAGCCGCAAGATCTTCGGCGAATCAGTGCTCGCGATCTTCCTTTCGGGAAGTTTGGCGATCGCAGTGATCTTGATAGGGCTTGCACAGGGGCTTAATGTGAATGTGCTGAGCTACTTGTTTGGGAGCATCACCACGGTCGCGGAGAGTGACGTGTTGCTCATCGGGGGACTTGCGGTACTTGTTTTAACAACGGTTGCTGTGCTCTACAAAGAACTTTTCTTTATTTCATTTGATGAGGAATTGGCAAAAGCGAGTGGTCTACGGGTAAAGACCTTAAACGCACTTCTACTCATTCTCGCCGCAGTCACTGTCTCTCTTGCCGCGCGCATTGTGGGCGTGCTTTTGGTCGGTGCGCTCATGGTGATTCCCGTGGTCTCGGCGATGCAATTCGGGCGCGGTTTCCGCGACACGATGCTTATGGCTGTTGTGCTCTCGCTTGTGTCTGTGGTGACGGGACTGGTTTTTTCGTATTACTTAGACTTAGCGAGTGGCGGTACAATCGTGGTTGCGGCATTGATTCTATTTCTTCTTTCACTTGTCGCAGGGAAGCGATAACACTATGAAAAATCAAACGCAGAAATCTGTCTGGGAAGGGAAGAAGGCACCAACATTTACGCTCAAAGATCAGGATGGCAAGCCGCGCAAACTCTCTCAATATCTT
The DNA here is from genome assembly GCA_001823605.1 of Candidatus Yonathbacteria bacterium RIFOXYD1_FULL_52_36. Classification (GTDB taxonomy): domain Bacteria; phylum Patescibacteriota; class Minisyncoccia; order Phycocordibacterales; family UBA1539_B; genus 2-01-FULL-51-10. The sequence continues at coordinate 13,149 of MHUZ01000001.1, read as the reverse complement.
GGCGGAATGGTGCTCCTCTATTTTTATCCAAAGGATATGACCTCAGGATGTACGGTCGAGGCACAAGGATTTCGTGATTCATGGAAAGAGCTCAAGAAACTCGGCGTTGCCGTGCTTGGGGTGAGCACTGATTCTGTCGCCTCACATAAGAAGTTTTGCGAAAAAGAAGGGCTTAATTTCCCACTCCTTGCCGACGAGAAGAAAGAGGTGGTGGGGAAGTATGGCGTGTGGGTGGAGAAATCGATGTACGGAAAGAAGTACATGGGCATTCAGCGCGACTCATTTTTAATCGGCAAGGATGGCAAGATCTTAAAGCACTACGAAAAGGTAAAACCCGCAGAGCATCCCGGAGAGGTTATTGTTGACGTGAAGGCACTCGGGCGTTAAGAAGCAAGCGTAACAATTTTCCCGAAATGTTTTTGTGCGACCGGTTGAATGGAGAGTCGGCTGCCTTTTTGCGTGACCACCATATCGGCAAATAATTTTGAATCCTTGAGTTCCTGTAGGGGAATCAGTCGTTTAAATTTTTTGACGAACGAGAAGTCCACCAGAAACCATATTGGGTTCCCTTTGCTCGCACGCGGGTCGTAATAGGGGCTTTTGGTATCGAATTGCGTTGGGTCGGGATAGGGAGCGCTTGCTACCTTGGCAATACCTGCAATGCCGGGCGGGCTTACGCTTGAGTGATAAAAGAGTGCTAGGTCACCGATTTCCATTTGGTCGCGCATGAAATTGCGCGCCTGAAAATTACGCACACCACTCCATGGTGTTTTCTTATCACGCTTGAGATCGTCAATCGAATACGATTCCGGTTCGCTCTTGATGAGCCAGTATGCGGACATGGTTTAATACACCGTATCAATATGCTCCATGGCGTAGGCGAGGGTGTCGCCAACTTTTTTGCCAGGGTTGAAGATATTTTGAGGATCGAAAGCTCGTTTGATATCAGCGAAGACTGCGCACATTTCTTGGCCGTACATTTTTTCTAAGAATGGTGTGCGGACAATGCCATCATTGTGCTCGCCCGACATTGACCCACCGAATTCAAACACAAGGTCAAATACTTTTTCAATAAGCTCCTTATACATCACCTTTGATTCCGGTTTAGTGAAATCCATGAGCGGAATGATATGAAAGTTGCCATCGCCGATGTGGCCCGCGATCGTGAAGATGATCTTGTAGTGACTCATTATCTCGTTTAGGCGCGGAAGGAATTCAGGTAGTTTCTCCGGGGACACGATAATGTCATCGATGAACGGCGCCGTACGTTCTTTTTTGATGTGCTTGCGGAGAAGCGAGAAGCTTTCACGACGCACTGCCCAATATTTTTCAGTATCCTGGGGAGATGAGGTGACGCGGCACTGCACGCCTAAGTGTTCAAGTGCGGTCTTTGCGGCGAGCGCCCGCGCATCGGTCTCGGCTTGATCGGTTCCAGTGAATTCAGGCATTAAAATAAGTTTGGGTACGCCACCCGTGAGCACCATCCAAAACTCGGGCAAGAAGCGAAGTCCCAGTGACACGAGCCCAGACTTCATGGTCTTCACCATGTCGGGAAAGTAGTGAATGGCGAGGCCGAAGGTGTGATCGTCGTACGACTCAAACGTTTCCGGTTTGTGCGCAAGTACTGCGTTCACGATCTCGCCCAGTTTAGGAAAATCTTTTTCCTTGAGGAAGGCGACTACCATCGAGGTGTGCGGATTGGGGCGCACAAGCGCAAAGGTAATCTCGGTGATAAGCCCAAGCGTTCCTTGTGAGCCCACGAAGAGTTTGGTGAGGTCAAACGTTGTGCCATCCCATACATCCCAAATAAAATAGCCGGTGGAGTTCTTGCTTACGCGCGGTTTTTTTGCGGCAATGAGATCCTGGTTCTTTTGAACAAGGTTCCACACAGCGCGATAGAGTGCGCCCTCATAGTCTTGTTGCGCCATCTTTTGATCAAGCTCAGGTCTAGTGAGCGGGTGGAATTCATACTCGTTGCCATCCGCAAGGACCACCTTGAGGCGCTTCACATGACGCACGGTACTGCCGTAGGTGAGGGCTTTCTCACCGCCAGCATTGTTGCCGACCATGCCACCGAGCGCACAGAGGCGTTTGGAGGCGGGGTAGGAGGGCATAATGACGCCTTTCTTCAAGGTTTCCGTTTCAAAGTCGCGGTAGAACACACCCGGCTCGGCAACACCTTCCGTTTCCGTAACGCTTTTGATCCTGTTTAAGTGCTTCGTGGTGTCGAGCACGATCGACTCAGAAAGCGGCCCGCCGGACATATCGGTACCGGCTGCACGTGCGGTAAGAGAAGTTTTTGTATCGCCTTCGGCACGACGTTCGTTCACGAACCGCACAAGCGATCGTATCTCGTCGATCGTTTTAGGAAAGACAACCGCGCTCGGGCGGACCTCAAAGATGCTCGCGTCGTTCGCGTATTTTTGAATAGTAGCCTCATCAGTTGTGGCACCGATAGGGAGCGCAGAAGATGTCTCAGAAGCGTTGGTCATAGTTGCTCAGTGCTAATCAATTTTAAAAAATATGTCATCGCAATCGTAATTGAGCCCGATGGAGTCAGGGTTCCCTGTTTGGATCGGCCCGTTCTTGTTTGGCCCATTGGAACCAATGGCAACACTTGTTGGGGCTCCCGGGTTTGCGTTGTCTGTGGGGCAGTCACGCTGTTCGTGATAATCAGGATCGAACCAGTATGATTTCCCCCACGGGTCTATCGGTGTCTGCATATAAGGACCTTCCCAATTTGCGACATCTTCAGCGGTCCAAATACACCCGTTACCGTTATCTTGGACTACGGGAACTTGCCTGATACCAGCCTGGGCATCATCAAGGTACACTTCTGGATTTGAGGTCTCGGCAATGGGGCATCCATTCGGCCATTTGCCAGTGTCGCTTTCAAGGAGTGCGATTGCAGATCGAGCATTGCGCAGCTCTGACTTTGCTTTCGCTGTCTGCCCCTTGGAACGCGCAGTGTTGAGCGACGCAAGCACCACAGACGCAAGCACTCCAATGATCGCAATGACCACTAAAAGTTCGATGAGGGTAAATCCTGTTTTCTGTATCCGCGATTCCATATCAGCAATGCATTCAGTATATCAAATTTTCATTATTCATATCGGAGTGCCTCAATCGGGCTCTTCTTTGATGCCTTGCGGGCGGGGTAAATACCAAAGACGAGACCGACGGCTGCGGAAACACCGAGCCCGAGAAGTGCTGCTGAGTACGGGAACTCAAACCCCCACGGACGGCCAAGAACCTGCGTAATAATGGTTCCTGCGAGGATCGAGAAAAGAATGCCGAGCGTAATACCGACGACTCCGCCCGCCCCGGTGAGAAGCACTGCCTCGGTCAAAAATTGAAGCAGGATGTCGCGATTGCGTGCGCCGAGCGCCTTGCGCAGGCCGATCTCACGCGTGCGTTCGGTCACCGAGACGAGCATGATGTTCATCACGCCGATACCACCCACGACGAGCGAGATGGCGACCACCGAGGAGAGAAATAGGGTCAGGACGCTTAAAATGGTAGCAATCTGATCAATGATTCCTTCCTGTGTTACGACCCAAAAGTCATCTTTTTCCGGATCAGTGATGTTGTGGCGTTCGCGGAGTGTGCGTTCGATGTCGACCACTGCAGCATCAGCATCTTCTGCGTCCTCGATCTGTAGCATGACCTCGTTGAAGTAATTGATCCCAAGAAGATACGTCTGTGCAGTGGTGTAGGGAATAACGACCACCTCATCAACATTGAAAAGTGTTGATTGGCCGTGGGAGGGGAGAACGGCAACAACACGAAACGCATGGTTCTTGATCCTGATGGTTTTCCCCACCGCGCTGTCGTTGCCAAACAGTTCGTCCTCCACCTTCGATCCAATGACGGCAACGCTCGCTTTTGAGCGAATATCCAATTCGTCAAAGTATTCGCCTTCACGTGGAGTAATGTTCATCATCTTGCCCATGAACTCGGCGTCCCATCCGAAGATCGTAGGGCGATAGGTCTCACCCCCATAGGAGACATTTCCAGAGACCATGACGGCAGGTGCGATGGTTACAATATCGGGAACATTTTCCTTGCGCCGGAGTGCTTCAACATCACCCGTCTTAAGCGAATCAGCGAAGAGCATGTCAGCCGCATCAGTAGGGCCTGTGGGCTCTTTGCCGGGGCGGATGATGATGGTGTTGGCACCCATGCCCTGGATCTCGCCTATGATGAGCCGCTCGGTTCCTTGCCCGATCGAGACGATTAGGATGATCGCGGTGATGCCGATCACGATGCCAAGCACCGTAAGGAGTGACCGCGTCATATTTGAGCGAAGTCCACGGAGCGCTGTTCTTGCGGTATAGGTGATACGCATGGTATGGCTTTTTAAATCCGCCTATTTGGTGAACGTTTCGGCGGTCAGTCGATCGGTGACTATTTCATCACGCTCGATCATTCCGTCACGGACATGAATGATACGTTCTGCATGGGCGGCGGTGTCAGTCTCGTGCGTGATGAGAATCACTGTATGTCCGTGTTCACGATTGAGATTCTCGAGAATTTCCATCACCGCTTTTCCTGATGCCGAGTCCAGGTTTCCGGTCGGTTCGTCGGCAAAAATAATATCAGGGTGATTGACCAGCGCGCGTGCAATAGCGGCACGCTGTTTTTCTCCGCCCGAGAGACGAGATGCCTCGTAGTCGGTGCGGTGCGTAAGACCTACTGCTTCGATCGCTGCCCGCGCTCGGCCGTCCCAGTCTGCTTCTGGAACGTCTGAGTACAGGAGGGGAAGGCGGACATTCTCGAGCACGCTTGCGCGCGGGAGAAGGTTGAAGGACTGAAACACAAAACCGATGCGCGTGTTGCGAATATTCGCCAGCTCGTCTTCAGAGTATGAGTCGGCAGATGCGCCATCAAAAAAATATGCACCGCTGGTGTGGCGATCGAGAAAGCCAAGGATATGGAGCAGGGTGGACTTGCCTGACCCCGAAGGGCCCATGATCGCCAGAAATTCGCCAGGGTTTATGGAGAACGAGACGCCTTTAAGTACGGGTGTTTCAATGTCACCATCGAGATACGTCTTGGTGATTCCCCGCGCTTCAATGATAGCCACGTTAGTCTGTGGAGAGATCGATCGTCTCACCCCCGTTTAATCCAGAGAGCACCTCGACCTTTCCATCAGACCCACGGATTCCAGTGGTGATCTCACGCGAAGTGGTGGTTCCGTCAGCAGCAATAATGCGAACGGTCTTTGTGGAGCCCTCTTGCGTGATGGCGCGCTGAGGCACTGAAAGCACGTTCTCTTTCTTGAGGGCGAGGAGCGTTACATTGGCAGTCATGCCAGATTTGATCCGCGGATCATTTTCAGCAAACTGGATCTTTACGCGATACGTAGGAACTCCATCAATTACCGTTTCTGCGGGATCAATGAAATAGAGGCGCGCCGCAAAGACCTCATCGTCGCCGTAGGCATCGAGGGTGACTTTGGCGGTATTATTGATCGCCAGCTTGGCGATATCAGCTTCAGGTACGTTTGCCTCGATCTCGAATTGTTTGCTCGACATTACCGTAGCAATAGGAGTACCAAGAGTCATGAGTTCACCGGCCTCAACTTCCATTTTGGTGATGGTTCCATAAATGGGGGAGCGTACCTCGGTCTTCCCCAATTCGACACGTGCTGCAGCCAGACGGGCTTCGGTGCGAGCAAGTGCTGCGCGGGCCGCATCGACGGACTCTGTTGTTGCTGGGGCTTTCTTGAGTTCGAGTTCGCGTCGACGCTGTTCAATAACCAGTTTTTGAGTACTCAAGCTTTGAGAAAGATCCGCAATCGAACCCGCCTCGGTGCTTACGTTCGTGCGCGCAGTGCTTACGCTGGTGCGGTAGGTATCGAGTGCGGTATTGGTAATGGTGCAGTTGGCGGTAAGGATGGCGGCGGTGGTTTCGAGAAGTGCGCGGGCCGCGTCAATATGGCCCTGCGCCTTACGGAGAACAGTTTCTTTTGCGGCATCGTCGGCTCCCTCGAGGGTGTTGATCTCAGTTTTCCAGAGAGAGAGCTCTGTGTCCACAAGATAGCGTTTCCATGCCGCATCGATCTCGTCTTGAGCGCTGCACGCGCTGAATGAGAGTTTGTAGCTGGTATTTTCGAATCGGTAGATGCCGGATAGTTTTGTACGGGTTGCATCATCGACGGTCACGTAAGCGTCTTCCAGGGTTTCTCGGATATCGCTGTAATAATTTTTGAGTGTTTGTTCAGCAGAAGAAAGTTCCGCCTCCTTCACGCGGATATCTTCGTCGCGTGCGCCACGCAACAGCTCAGCGAGCGTTGCCTTTTCTCGTGCAACATCCGCTTCTGCGGCAAGCACCTCCGCAGCAAGATCAGCATTGGCAATGGCTGCAAGGATCTGTCCCGGCACGACCGCGGCACCTTCTCGTGCGTATACGCGAGACACCCGCCCGCTCTTCTCGAAGGAGAGGTTTGCGGTGGAAGCAGCTTTTACTGACCCTGTCACGCTTACTTCTTGGGTAAGGGTGGTATTCTCAACAACAAAAACATTTCCCGGCTCGGTGTCAGATCCGCCGCGCATTGAGATCCAAAAGCCCCCGGCAATGATCACCAGTGCAATACCGATGAGCAATTTGGTGTGTCGTTTTCCGAACGAGAGTGCTGTGGCGAAGCGTTGATTCATATGATTTGATTATGGTGGTTAGATGTTATTAGCGACGTAGAGCGAGCGACCTAAATTTCGCGACTGAAAGGAGCTAGAAATTGGAAGTGCCCGTGTGGTGCGAAACGGAAACGTACTTGTTTATGTTTCCGAGCCGAGGAGCTAATGCAGGTCGGTACCCTGCCCCCTGGGGGTTGGGAGACCTTCACTGCCCCGCGATCTGGTCTCCGAATACTTGAGTGAGCGTGGCGGATATTTGGGGAGAGGATCCAATATAGAGAACCAGCGCATTGTTGCGAAGATAAAAATGAGGCGGTGCGACCCACTCCATCGGTATTCCTGCGAGTGTTGTCGCATCGCTCGAGAATTGTTGCGCGATTGCAAGAGCTTCTTCGTGAGAGCTGTAAAAGAACACCGTGACGCGCTCGCCATTCAAAGAGAACGTAGCACTTTTTTGAGAAGAAAATGCACCCCCCGATTCTTCAATGCGCTCAACAGAAATTCCGTTGCCGGACAATTCTTGCGCAATCCGAGCAGAGGTCTCTTTTGAGGGGTCATCGGATGTGCCGACAGTTCGGAAAACCAGCATGAATCCCAGGACAAGAATAAGGACCCCGGCGCCGAGCATGAGTACGTGCTGCGTTTTTTTGGGCATAGGAATATAGGTTAAAGAGACGTATATTATACCATATTAAAGAGAATTTGCATGAAGTAGCATGTGACATATGCCACGGGCTACCAATGAGCAACGCAGCACACTACGCGTTGGCCGTCCCGCGCCCGATCGTTCGATAGTAGAAGAGCTTCACGCTCTCGGTTACGGCAAAGTACACTACCACAACACCTAAAATGAGCGCCAGGTCAGTAGATGTGGGTGAGATAAAATGAAAGACATTCTGTCCGATCGAGGTGAAGGGAAGCGTGATTGTTGCGAGTGCCGCGGCGCTGGAGAGGAAGATCACGGTAGGTGAGGGGAGTGCTGCACGGAAGAATGGTAGTTTTGAGCGGATGGAGAAGAGGAACGCGAGCTCGGTCAAGATACTTGCAATGAACCAGTTGGTCTGGAGAACAGACTCGCCGTCCTGGAAGAACATTCCAAATATTAGAAAGTCAAAAGTGGTACTTACGAGCCCCAAAAACGTGGCCATGAGCGCGATCTCTTTGATGTGGTAGCCGTTTGGACGGCGGAGCTCTTTTGGGTCGACGGTGTCAGTCGCGATCGCGATCATGGGGAAGTCTGAAAGTAAGTTCACTAATAGGATCTGAATCGGCAACATCGGCAAAAAGGGGATAAAGAGTGATGCGATCGCAACCGCATAGAAGTTTCCGAAATTTGAAGCAAGCGTTGCCTTGATGTACTTGACGGTATTGGCGAATACACGGCGCCCTTCCTCGATCCCGTCGATGATCGCGTTGAGACTGCGTTGGGTGAGCACGATATCGGCTGCCTCACGTGCAATATCAGCAGCTCCATCAACGGCGATCGCGACGTGAGCCGCTTTGAGTGCGGGGGCATCATTGATTCCTTCACCCAAGAATCCAACCCGCTTCTTTTCTTCGAGAAGTGAAATGATCTCATATTTTTGCTCGGGAGACACACGAGCAAACACCGATGCGGCATGCACGACTACTCTGCGGTCTGCAAGAGAGAGTGCGGCAAAGGCGTCACCCGAGATCACTTGGGTGACGCTTGTGATGAGACCGATCTCTTTGGCGACTGACCCCGCAACCTCCGGGCTATCACCGGTAAGTATTTTGACGGCAACGCCTAAGTGCGCCGCTTTTTCAATAGCGCTCCGCGTTGTCTTTTTTACCGTGTCTTCAAAGGAGATGCATCCGACAAGAGAGAATCCTTTGAGTTCGTCCGCAACGGTATGAGTTGTGCGTGAGAACGGTTTGCTCCCGATTGCAATAACACGGCGCCCCGACATTCCTTCCTGTGCGACCCACGCAAAGAATGCGTCACGATCGAATTTCTCTGGTGTTGCAATGCGCGCCAGGATTGCTTCCGGCGCCCCGCGAATGATGAGTTCACGGTTACCGCCACGCTCAACGAGCACGCTATTGAGGCGGCGGTCAGGATCGAACGGCACTTCGCCACGCACGACGGCCTTGCTCACGAGTTCCCGAAGCGCTGGGGGGAGCGCAGTGCGCACTGCAAGGTCGAATGCATTATTCGGGTCAGCGGCGCGTCCGTCTTCACGTACTCCGGCGAGGTTTGCGTAGAGGATCGCCTCATTGTCTCGTGAACCGAACATGTTCTTTACCCGCAACTTGTTTTCCGTAAGTGTACCGGTCTTGTCAGTACAGAGCACCTCGATCGATCCAAGATCTTCGATTGCCGAAAGGCGCTTCACCACCACCTTTTCTTTGGCGAGACGCATGGCGCCGCGCGAGAGGGAGAATGTGGTGACGAGGGGAAGTGCTTCAGGAACGACACTCACTGCAAGTGCGATAGAGAAGATGATGAGTTCGACCACACGCCCTGTTTCGCCGGCTTTGAGGAGGAGATTAGAAGCGAATATGAAAATGAGCGTCAGGACGACCAGTTTAAGAATGAATGAGCTCAGCCTGCCCAGCTCTGCTTCAAAAGCACTTGCGTGAGGAGTTTCGTGGGCAAGATGGGCGATGGTCCCGACTGCGCTCTTGGCACCAATACCCACGATTATGGCCATACCCTGCCCGCTCATGATCGTGGTGCCGGAAAATCCAATATTCGCCGCTTTGTGGTATTCGTGTACGGATTCTTTAAGCGGAGATTCGGTTTTCTGTATCGGGATCGTCTCCCCGGTGAGCATTGATTCGTCGATCGTGAGACTGGTGGCTCGAATGAATCGAACATCTGCCGGCACGATGTCACCTGCTTTGAGTATGATGGTATCGCCCGGAACAAGGAGTGTTGCATCGATCGATATCTCACTTCCATCGCGTAGTACCCGCGCACGGGTCACCGTATAGCGGCGGAGCAACTCGATTGTTTTTTCGGAGCGATATTCTTGATAGAACCCAAGGAATGAGTTGAGCGCAATAAATCCGCCGATCATTGCCGCATCAATTCCTTCGCCTAAAATAAGCGCCAAGAGAGCAGCTCCGGCAAGGAGATATACGAATGGTGATTTGAATTGTCGTACGAGGATGTGCCACCAGGTCACCGTGCTTTCTTCGAGTGTGTTTCGGCCGTACTGGAGTGCACGGCGGGCTGCTTCTTTGCTTCCGATGCCCTGCAGAGGATCGGTCCGAAATGCCTTTGCGATTTCATCGAGTGATTGAGTAGTGTAGTGTGAAAAATCCATATGCACATAGTGTATCATCGTTTCGCGCGCTTTCGCTTGGGGAAAGGTGGGGTTGTGTGGTGCAGCAAAAAACCCGGCAGTGCCGAGTTTTTTGCCAATGTGCGCCGAGGCGTACTTAGAGGGTTTAGTAGCGTGAGCCGAAATCGCGACGAGCGCCATTTCCACCACCGCCATTGCCACCGCGCGGGCGGTCCTCCATCGGACGTGCCTCATTCACGGTAAGCGTGCGACCCTGAAAATCTTTGCCGTTCCATGCCGCGATAGCTGCCTGTGCTTCCTCATCGGTGCTCATCTCAACAAAGCCGAAGCCTTTTGAGCGGCCGGTCATTTTGTCCATGATGATGGACGACGAAACAACCGATCCTGCTTGCGCGAATGCGTCGCGAAGCTCATTTTCCGTCGTCTGGTACGGAATACCACCAATATACAAACGGTTTGCCATAAAAACTTTCTTGTTGCTCTTATACGAGAGCTGATAATGTCGACTCGTCTCGCCCGGTTTTGGCTGCTGCGTCCCACATGTGCGCGCACTTTGCAAATCCAAACGAAAACTTGGGATAACTATACGACAGTGTGGGGGGAAATGCAATGAAATAGGACGCTCGAATGACCGCCTTAGGGGAGTGCTTGCGCGAGGTTGAATTTAAGTCGTATGTGTGGTATAATGGAAGCTGGTACAACAACGGGAGGGGTTCTCTATGACAGAAGGTGCAGAAAGTTCGGTGTTTACGCATCGCATCTATCACACGTTGGTGGGTCTGAAAACGGAAGATTCGATGGGTGCCGTGATCACGTTTCTCACTACAGATGGCATTCCGTTTGATCTTCGAATCGCGACGGTTCATCGTCGCGATGACCAACATTACCTCATTGCCGGGGAAGTGTTCGACCGGGGACGTCCGTACGGTGCTGGAGGACAGAAACTGTATGGCGCAATAGCCCTCTCGACGCTTCCGCACATGTACGGCAAGTCCGAACAAGCTCGCATTGGCGTGGTGCTGGTGTATGTGGGTGCTTCGGATGAGTGGTGGGTCGAGCGCGGTGATGTGACCCGGGTGTTTCGCGAGCTCTCGTCGTGGGAGTTCAAGATCAAGCGTCCGGCGTTCAATCGGTTACTCAACATTGTTGGTTCCGACGAAGTGGAGCAGAAAGTCGTCTCGATCCTCAGCGGAAATCCAGCGTAGTGGTGGTAGTACATTACATTAAAAAACAGCGGCACGCTTGCGTGCCGCTGTTTTCTTTTTGCATTTTTTGAACCTTATCCTTTTCGTCCTGCGCGGGAGCGGTCAGTTTCGGTCAAATGCTGTTTACGGAGTCGAATGCTCTTGGGAGTCACTTCGAGGTATTCATCGTCCATCATCATTTCAAGCCCTCGTTCAATAGAAAGGGTGAATGGGGGAATAAGTGAAATGTTTTCATCAGACCCTGAAGCACGCATGTTGGTTAACTGCTTGCCTTTGGTCGGGTTTACGCTGAGCTCGTTGCCTTTGGTGACATTGCCGATAACCTGGCCCTCATAAACCTCGGTGTTTGCAGGAATGTAGAGTACACCGCGTTCTTGAAGGTTCCAGAGCGCAAAGCCGAGTGCTTTGCCGGAAACCATCGAGATCATTGAGCCGGTCTCGCGCTTTTCGATCTCACCGGCATATGCCTTAAAGCCGATCGTACGGCTCGCAAGGATGCCCTCGCCTTTGGTGTCAACCGTGAATTCACCGCGATAGCCGAGGAGGCCGCGCGTCGGGATCTCGTAGATCATGCGTACGATGCCGTTCTCTTCGCGCATAGAGAGCATGAGCCCGCGTCGCTTCCCAAGTTTCTCGATCACCGCGCCCGATACATCCTGAGGGACGTCGATCGTTGCTTCTTCATACGGTTCGAGTTTTTCACCGTCTTCTTCTTTAATGATGACCTGTGGCTGAGAGACTTGCACCTCGTATCCTTCGCGGCGCATATTTTCAAGGAGAATTGCTACATGGAGTTCTCCGCGTCCGTACACTTTGAACGAGTCGCCGGAAAAGTCGATCTTAAGCCCCACGTTCACTTCAAGTTCGCGCTCAAGGCGCTCGCGGATCTGGCGCCCGGTAACGAATTTACCTTCACGTCCTGCGAATGGAGAATCGTTTACGAGAAAATTAAGTGCGATCGTTGGTTCATCGATCTGGATCGCGGGGAGCGGCTCCTGTGAGTCAGACGTACAAACCGTCTCGCCGATGTAGATCTCGGGGAGGCCGGCCATCATGACGATGTCGCCTGCAAATACCTCGTTCACCTCTTTTCGGATCAAACCTTCAAACGTGAAGAGTTTAGTGATGCGTCCTTTGTGGAGCGTACCGAGAGGACTTTTGGCGACCACCGCATCACCTACTTTAAGTGTTCCTTCATACATACGGCCGATAGCGAGGCGTCCGACGAAATTGTCGTACGCGAGATTGAACACCTGCATGCGCGGTGCGGCGGCGGTATCGGTCGGTGCGGCGGGCACTTCACGAAGGATCGTGTCGAGGAGGGGAGTAAGGTCGGTCGACTCTTCGTCGAGTTTCATTTTGGCGATGCCCTGGCGGCCAATTGCGTACACGGTTGTGAAATCAAGCTGACGGTCATTGGCACCGAGCTCCATAAAGAGTTCGAGCACTGCTTCGTGTGCGGCATCAGGGTTGGCTGCGGGTTTGTCGATCTTGTTTAAAATGACGATTGGTTGAAGGCCGAGCTCAAGCGACTTCTTTAGGACGAAGCGTGTCTGGGGCATGGGGCCTTCCTGGGCGTCAACCACGAGGAGCACGGAGTCGATTGAACGGAGCACGCGCTCAACTTCCGAGCCGAAGTCGGCGTGGCCTGGTGTGTCCACAATGTTGATCTTGGTGTCTTTGTAGAAGACTGAAGTGTTCTTGGCGTAAATGGTGATACCACGCTCTTGTTCGAGGCTGTTTGAGTCCATCGAGACGGTGTCATCAGACATACCGGTCTGGCGCATCAAAGCGTCGGTAAGCGTGGTCTTGCCGTGGTCAACGTGGGCGATAATAGCGATATTGCGGATTTCCATAGGGTGGTTGTTTAACAAAAAAATGCGCGCGAGGCGCAAAAAGGTGTCCCCATTAAAACAAAAAAATAGCGAAATGTCAAAGGATGTAGCATTGCAGCGTCAAGTTTACACACGCACACTCCCGGAGCTTCTCTAAGGGTGTCTTTCCTTCCATCCCCAGCCCACGGTGTTTCTTTCG